>NZ_JBEXYL010000034.1:0-91747 GCF_040630895.1 Streptomyces sp. NPDC005728 | reverse complement strand
GTTGATTTTTGGCACGCTGTTGAGTTCTCAAGGAACGGTCGCTTCCTTTGTACTCACCCTCTCGGGCTTTCCTCCGGGCTTCCCTTCGGTGTTTCAAACTCTATCAGGGTTTTTCCGTCTCCCTGACCACTCTCCCGCAGACATGCAGAAGGTGATCCCAAGATTAGGATCTGATGAGTTTGGGTGCCGCTCAGGGGGACACTTTCGCGCCGTTCCCTCAAGCAGGAGTACGACTGTACACGGGGCTCTGAAGCGCGTGCAAATCGACCGGGTTGGTGGTCTAGACCACTACCTGGTAGCTTCCAAACGGAACCGCCACTTCATATGACATACGCTGCTGCTCAGTGCCGTCCGGGACAGCCAGTGACGGCCCGTACGCAGCTTCACTCCTTGGGAGGCTTCCCATGACCACCGTGACGTCCCCTCTTGCTGGACGCGCCATCGGACTGGCCGCCGTGCCGGATCCGGTCTTCTCCGGGGCCATGGTCGGCCCGGGCACCGCGATCGACCCCGTGCGTGAGCCCTCCGAGGCCGTCGCGCCCGTGGACGGCGTCATCGTTTCCCTGCACCCGCATGCCTTTGTCGTCGTCGACGAGAGCGGACACGGCGTACTCACCCATCTCGGCATCGACACCGTTCAGCTCAATGGCGAGGGCTTCGAGCTGCTCGTCAACAAGGGCGACACCGTGACGCGTGGTCAGAGCATCGTGCGCTGGGACCCCGCCGCGGTGGAGGCTTCCGGTAAGTCTCCGGTCTGCCCCGTCGTGGCGCTCGAGGCCACCGCCGAGTCCCTCTCCGACCTCCGCGACAGCGGTGACGTGAAGGCCGGCGACAGCCTCTTCTCCTGGAACTGATCGCAGTGCCGTCTTAAAGCGGCGTACAGGACAACCACCACGGCGGCGGTACCCGCCGCACTATCGGAGACGGGTGAGATGGAGACAACGCTGCGAGGCGTCGGCGTGAGCCACGGGGTGGCCATCGGCGAGGTTCGGCACATGGGAACTGCGGTGCTGGAGCCGCCGGCCAAGCAGATCCCGGCGGAGGAGGCGGAGCGCGAACAGGGGCGGGCGCGCCAGGCCGTGGATGCCGTGGCGGCCGACCTGATGGCGCGCGGCAACCTGGCGGGGGGCGAGGCCCAGGCCGTGCTCGAGGCGCAGGCCATGATGGCGCAGGACCCCGAGCTGATGGCGGACGTGGACCGACGGATCGCCGTCGGCAGCACGGCGGAGCGTGCGGTGTACGACGCGTTCGCGGCGTACCGCGAGCTGCTGGCCGGCGCCGGGGAGTACCTGGCCGGGCGGGTGGCCGACCTGGATGACGTGCGGAACCGTATCGTCGCCCGGCTGCTGGGTGTCCCCATGCCGGGTGTCCCGGACAGTGACGAGCCTTATGTGCTCGTGGCGCGCGACCTGGCTCCCGCCGACACAGCACTGCTCGACCCGACTCTGGTGCTCGGTTTCGTGACCGAGGAGGGCGGGCCGACCAGCCACAGCGCGATCCTGGCGCGGGCGCTCGGGGTTCCGGCCGTGGTGGCGCTGCCGGGTGCGAGTGAGCTGGCCGAGGGCACGGTGATCGCTGTCGACGGCAGCACCGGCAACATCTTCGTGAACCCGAGTGAGAAGAAGAAGGCGCAGCTGGAGGCCGCGGCCGCCGAGCGGAAGGCGGCGCTGGCCGCGTCGACCGGCCCCGGAGCCACGGCCGACGGGCACAAGGTGCCGCTGCTGGCCAACGTCGGCGGACCTGCGGATGTGCCGGCGGCCGTGGAGGCCGGTGCTGAAGGTGTCGGTCTTTTCCGTACCGAGTTCCTGTTCCTGGACGACAGCAAGAACGCGCCGTCCGAGGAGAAGCAGGTGGTGGCCTACCGGCAGGTGCTGGAGGCGTTCCCCGAGAGCCGTGTGGTCGTGCGTGTGCTGGATGCGGGCGCCGACAAGCCGCTGGACTTCCTGACACCGGCGGACGAGCCGAACCCTGCGCTGGGTGTGCGGGGCCTGCGGACGCTGCTGGACCACCCCGACATCCTGCGCACGCAGCTGACCGCGCTGGCGAAGGCTGCGGAGGGGTTGCCCGTCTACCTCGAGGTCATGGCGCCCATGGTGGCGGACCGCGCGGATGCCAAGGCGTTCGCGGATGCCTGCCGTGAGGCGGGGCTGCGGGCCAAGTTCGGCGCGATGGTGGAGATCCCGTCGGCCGCGCTGCGGGCCCGTTCGATCCTCCAGGAGGTCGAGTTCCTGTCGCTGGGGACCAACGACCTCGCGCAGTACACGTTCGCGGCGGACCGGCAGGTGGGTGCGGTGTCGCGGCTCCAGGACCCGTGGCAGCCCGCGCTGCTCGACCTGGTCGCGCTGTCCGCCGAGGCGGCCAGCGCAGAGGGCAAGAGCTGTGGTGTGTGCGGTGAGGCCGCGTCGGACCCGTTGCTTGCCTGTGTGCTGACGGGTCTGGGTGTCACCTCCCTGTCCATGGGTGCGGCGTCGATTCCTTATGTCCGGGCGACGCTGGCGAAGTACACGCTGGCGCAGTGCGAGCGGGCTGCCGCGGCCGCGCGTGCGGCGGACAGCGCCGAAGAGGCGCGTGGCGCGGCTCAGGCGGTGCTGTCCGGCGAGTAGCCGACCGGCGCCCGTGGGGTGTCGGGTTCAGGGGCGTCCCGCCTTCGGGTGGGGCGCCCCTGGCGCGTTCAGTGGCGGTGCCTTTGTGCCGTGCCGGCGTCTCCGAGGTCGGGCGGTGTGGAGTAGTCGACGTCTGATTCGGGGGAGATGAGGTCGCCGGATTCGACGTCGGTGCAGTAGGCGTCGAAGACCTCGGAGGCGGTGAGTGGTTCGAGGCCCCCGGCGCGCAGCCGCCAGCCGTAGACACGGTCGGTCGTGTCTCGGGCGCTGATGCGCATGACGAGTCCGCCGGGACTGTTGGCGGCGAGGCCGAGGGCCAGGACGCTGGTGAATTCGAGGGCTTCGGCCTCGTCGAGTTCTGTCGTGCCTTCGGTGTCGTCGGCGTGCAGGACGGAGACGAGGGTGTCCGGTGGTCCGGAGACGCTGCAGACGAGGTGCCGGTCGCCGGGCGGGGCGGTGTCGAGGATGCGGACGAGGAGGTCGGAGGAGCGGGTGAAGGCGGCGCGTCCGATGTCCTCGCCGCAGGTGGGGCAGGGGCCGAGGCGGGTCAGGAGGGTGGTGGCGTACTCCCAGGTCGCCTGTCGTACGGCCTCGTCGACGAGGGCGGGCAGGAGGGTGGCGAGGGGGCTGCCGTCGTAGGGGATGGTGGGGCCGGTGGCCGCGAGTTCTGCGGTGAACCGGGTGCGGCTGGCCGGGGCTTCCGGGTCGAGGCCGGTGTGCGCGCAGAAGTCGGCGTACTCCTCGGGGTCGAAGAGGGCGAGGGTGGTGTGGCTGCCCTGTGCCGCGCGGCTCTTGAGGAGGGCTTCCACCTGCCGGAGGTAGGTGGTGTGGTCGTCGAAGGCGAAGCTGCTGTAGCGCCGCATGGCGCGGAAGTCGTGGTCGTCGGTGAGCAGGCCGATGGTGCCGGCGATTTCGCGGCGCAGGATGCGTCGCATGGTCTGGTGGTCGGTGTGCGCCATGTCTCCCCCAATGCACAGTCGATCATTGCTCACTCACAGTAACTGGCGGCACTGACAACGGGCTGCGCTGGAGGCGCTCGCGGACCAGGCGGTGCTGAATTCCGCAGGTCACAGCGATAGTGGTGCCGAAGACGGTCCAGCCGAGGGGTCCGGTCGCGATGGCCGCGGTGACGGCGAGTGGGCCGATGCTGCGTTGGGCGGACTGGGCCAGTCCGTGGACGCCGAGGTAGCTGCCCAGGGTGGTGTCGGGCGCGAGGGCTACGGACAGTTCCCAGGAGACGGTGGCGTGGAGCATCTCGGCGAGGGTGAAGGCGATGGCCGAGGCGGTGAGCAGGCAGATGGCCTGGAGGGTGCCGCCGGTGGCGGAGAGGGCCATGGCGATGCCGCCGAGCGCGAAGGCGGCGGACAACGGGAGGAGGAGGTTGCGGGCGGCCGCGGTGGTGGTGCCGTAGCGGGCGAGTGGCACTTGGAGGGCCACGACCATGACGTTGTTGAGGACGAGGAGCAGGGGTGCGAGGCCGTGGGGCACGCCCTCGCTGTGGGCGATCCACAGAGGCAGGCCGATCTTGAAGACGGTGTCGTCGAGGAAGAGGACGGTCTCGGTCGCGACGTAGGCGAGGTAGGTGCGGTCGCGCCAGGGGTTGGCCGGCCTGCCGCTGTGGGCCGCGCCGTCGGCGGTGGCGGCGATGCGGGTGGCCGACGGGGGTTCCGCGCAGGTCAGGGTGAGGAGCCCGACCGTGATGAAGGAGAGGCCGTCGCCGACGAGGAGCCAGCGATAGGCCGTGGTGGTGGCGACGGTGAGGGCGGCCGCTGCGGCGAGGCCGCCCAGGGCCCAGCCGGCGTTGGAGGCGGTGCGGTTGACCGCCTGGTAGCGGACGCGGTCGGGTCCCGCGACGCGGGTGGCGTAGAGCTTGGTGAGGATGCTCGAGGCACGGTCGCCGAGGCTGCCGACGGCCGAGAAGGCGAGCAGCAGAGGGTAGTGGTCGGTGGTGAGCAGGGCGAAGGAGGCGAGGGCCCGCAGGAGTTGGAGTGCGATCAGGACGCGGGTGAGCGGGAGGCGGTCGGCGATGCGGCCGCCCAGGGGCGCGCCCGCGATGCCGATGGCCCCGGAGACCGCGGCAAGTGTGCCGACCTGCGCGACGGAGAGGCCTGAGACGTAGGTGAAGTAGAGGACGGAGACGGATGCCCACAGGCCGCTGCCGATGCGGTCGATGAAGGTGATGAGGAGCATCCGGCGTCCGTCGTGGCCTCCTGGTATGCGCGGTTGCCGGATGTCGGCGCGGGGCTTCGCGTCCACGGTTCCCCCTTGGGTGGTACGTGTCTTGGAACTTGCCCTGACGCTTGTGTCGAGTTATGTATTGGTACATAATTTCTAACGTGGTAACACAATATGAGATCAGCGGTACGACGGCCAAGGGAATTGCCGCATCCGTCGAACGGGGCGTGGCCGAGGGGGCCTTGGCGCCGGGAGCCGCACTGCCGCCCGTGCGGCGGCTCGCGGACGACCTGGGGGTGAGTCCGGGCACGGTCGCCACGGCCTACAAGGAGCTGCGGGCACGGGGCATCGTCGTCACGCGCGGGCGCGGTGGCACGGTGGTCGCGCCGGCTCCGGCGGTAGCGACGCGGCGGCCGCCCAAGGTCCCGGACGGGTTGCGGGACTTGGCCGGCGGGCACCCTGATCCGGCCCTGCTGCCCTCTCTGGTGCCGCCGTCACGGCTCTCACCGGGCGCGCGCTCCCATCGCTCCGCTCCCCGGCTGGCGCGGCTGGAGGACGCCGTACGCGACTGGCTCGGGGCCGACGGCGTTCCCGTGGAGCATGTGACGTTCGCGCACGGGGCACTCGACCTGATCGGCCGGGTGCTGACGGTCGAGTTGCGGCCCGGCGACAGCGTGGCCATGGAGGATCCGGGCTATCACCATCTGCTGGATCTCGTCACGGCGCTGGGGCTGCGGATGGTCCCGGTCGCCGTGGACGACGAGGGGATGCGTCCGGAGTCCCTGAGGACGGCGCTGGGGGCCGGTGTGCGGGCCGTGGTGTTCAGTCCGCGGGCGCAGAACCCGTACGGCGGCAGCTATTCCGCGGCGCGCCGCGATGCGCTGGCCGGACTGCTGCGGGACGCGGCCGATGTGCTCGTGGTGGAGAACGATCACGCCTCCGAGGTGGCCGACGCCGTCCTGCACACGGTGACCGGCGCGGGAGTGGCCCGCTGGGTGCATGTGCGGACCGTGAGCAAGTTCCTGGGGACCGATCTGCGGTGGGCGGCCGCGGCCTGTGACCCGGTCACCCTGGCGCGGCACGACGGACGGCTGCTGCTGACCTCGGGCTGGGTCAGTCACCTGCTGCAGGAGACCGTCCTTGGGCTGATGACGGACGCGGACACGCAGGCGTTGGTGGCACGCGCGCGTGAGGCGTACGCGCTGCGCCGCACCACCCTGGCCGCCGAGCTGGCGGAGCGGGGCATCGCGTCGCACGCCGCGAGCGGGATGAACCTGTGGGTGCCCGTACGGGACGAGTCGGCGGTGGTGAACGGGCTGCGGTCGTACGGCTGGTGGGTCGCGGCCGGGGCAAGGTTCCGCCTGGCGTCCGCGCCTGGTGTCCGGATCACGGCCGCGGATCTGGAGCCGGCCGAGGCGGCTCGGCTGGCCTCGGACTTCGCCGCCGTGCTCGGCGAGTCCGAGGCCACCTACGGGGGATGAGATACCTGCGGGTCAGGCGCGTTTGCGGGCCAGTTCCTCGTAGAAGCCCAGCAGGGTGAGGTTGTCGATGGAACCGGGGTTGACGGCCTTCTCCAGGGGTGTGCCCTGGAGAAGGCGCTTGACCGGGACCTCGATGCGCTTCCCGGTGAGCGTGTGCGGGATGCCCGGGACCTCGATGATCTCGTCGGGCACATGGCGCGGAGAGAGCTGTTCGCGGATGGTCTGCTTGATGCGGTTCAGGAGGGCTTCGTCCAGGGTGGCGCCTGGCGCCAGGTGCACGAACAGCGGCATCCAGTAGCCCCCGTCGGGCTGCTCGACGCCGATGACGAGGGACTCCTTGATCTCGGGCAGGCGCTCGACCACCTCGTAGATGTCGGCCGAGCCCATGCGCACGCCCTGGCGGTTGAGCGTGGAGTCGGAGCGGCCGTGGATGATCACGGAGCCGCGCGCGGTGAGGGTGATCCAGTCGCCGTGCCGCCACACGCCCGGATAGGTGTCGAAGTAGCTGTCGTGGTAGCGGCTGCCGTCGGGGTCGTTCCAGAAGTGGATCGGCATCGAGGGCATGGGGTTGGTGACGACCAGCTCGCCCACCTCGTCGACCAGGGGATTGCCGCTCGGGTCCCAGGACTGCAGGCCGGTGCCGAGGCCGGGCGCCTGGAGTTCGCCGGTGTACACCGGAAGGGTCGGTACGGCTCCTGCGAAGCAGGAGCAGACGTCCGTGCCGCCGCTGACGGAGGCGATCCACAGGTCTTCGCGGACCTCCTCGTGCAGCCAGCGGAAGCCGTCGGGCGGCAGCGGGGAACCGGTGGTGGCGACGCACTGCACGCGGGAGAGGTCGAAGTCGCGGGAGGGGTGCACGCCTGCCTTGCGGCAGGCCATGACGTAGGCGGCCGAGGTGCCGTAGAGGGTGGCTCCGGTGCGTTCGGCGACCCGCCACTGGGCGCCCGTGTCGGGGTAGCCCGGGCTGCCGTCGTACAGGACGACCGTCGTGCCCGTGAGCAGGCCGGAGACGAGGAAGTTCCACATCATCCAGCCGGTCGAGGTGTACCAGAAGAAACGGTCCTCGGGGCCGAGGTCGCAGTGCAGACCGAGCTGCTTGAGGTGCTCTACGAGGATGCCGCCCTGGGACTGGACGATGGCCTTGGGCAGACCCGTCGTGCCGGAGGAGTACAGCACCCACAGCGGGTGGTCGAACGGGACCTGCTCGAAGACGGGCTCGGTGTCGGCCTCGGTCAGCTCCGACCACTCGAGGGCGCCCTCCGGGGCCTCGGTGCCGAGGAGCGGGATGTGGACGACGGCGCGCAAGGTGGGCAGCTCGCGGCGCAGCTCGGCGACGATCTCACGGCGGTCGTGTTGCTTGCCGCCGTAGCGGTAGCCGTCGACGGTGAACAGGACGACCGGTTCGACCTGCTGGAAGCGGTCGAGGACGCTGCGGGCGCCGAAGTCGGGGGCGCAGGAGGTCCACACGGCGCCCACGGCGGCCGCGGCGAGGAGTGCGACGACCGCCTGCGGGATGTTCGGGAGGTAGCCGCTGACGCGGTCGCCGGGGCGTACGCCGAGGGCGCGGAGTTCGGCGGCGAGGGAGCCCACCTGGCGGCGCAGCTCGGACCAGGTCACCGGGCGCGGTTCATGGGTCTCGTCGACATGGAGGAGGGCGGGTTCGTCCGCGCGGTCGGCGGCGGCCCGCAGGGCGTGCTCGGCGTAGTTGAGGGTGGCTCCGGGGAACCACTGGGCACCCGGCATGGAGCGGTCGCCCAACACGCGCGCATAGGGGGTCGAGAACCGTACGTCGAACCACTCCGTGACGGCCTTCCAGAAGGTGTCCAGCTCCTCCACGGACCACCGGTGGAGTGCGGGGTAGCCTCCTTCGGCCGGGGCGCCGTGGTGCTCGGCGGCCCATGCCTGGAACCGGGTGATGCGTGCCTGGGCGATCCGCTCGGGATCGGGCTGCCAGAGCGGCTGGGGGTTCGCTGTCGACATGGGGCGGCTCCCGGGCTGTGCGCGTCGTGTGCGTCGGTCCGCGCACGGCGGGGTGTGCGCGTGACACGGCTGACAGGGACGATGCCATGTGATCGACTTCTACACCAGGGTGCGCCCCACATAGTCCGTGTCGTGAAGATGTGGTCCCGGCACGGGTGAACGACAGTTGAACGACACGCGCGCGTGGGGCGGTCAGTGGCAGGGTGAGCAGCATGGACGGTCGTGACCTGGTGCGTTCGGTGAGTGTGGTCGGTTCGGGGAGGGCGGCTCAGGGGTTGCGTACCGTGCGCGCCGCGTGGCGCAGGAGGCGTATCGACGCCGCCGGGTTGCCGGCACGTGGTGCCGAGCGCGCGCGGGTCCCGGGGCAGGTGCAGGGCGTGGAGCCGGGCCCGGGGGGCGGTCTGATCCGGTTCAGCCGGTCCGAGCTGCGGATCACCGTCGCGGTCAACGGCGCCGTCTTCTGGGGCTGGGACGGAGCGGATCCGGAACCGTCGTACGCACTCGCGGGAGGCTGCCCCGAGCCGGATCCGCGCGCGGTGCTGGAGCCGGACAAGGACGGCGGCTGGCGGGTGGTGGCCGAGCGGGTCACGATCGTCATCTCCCGCCACGGCGCGTTGGAGGTGTGCACGCCCGGAGGTGTGGTGCTGCGCCGGGATCTGCCCCCGCGTTGGTGGGAGCCGGTCGGCGGGGGCACGGCGCGGTGGATGCAGCGGTCCGAGGTGGCGGCGGACGCCCGTTTCTTCGGCCTGGGCGGGCGGGCGTCCGGCCCGCGGCTGCGGGACGGCACGTACCGGCTGTGGAACACCGATCCGGGCCGGGCGTTCGGCCCCGGTGACGATCCGCTGTACCTGACCATGCCGGTACAGCTGGTCGTGGCCGACGCCGCGGCGCATCTGGTGTTCCACGACACCTCGTGGGACGGCACGGTGACCCTGCGGGAGGGCGAGGAGGGCGCGGGGTCCGGGCTCGACCGGACAGGACGCTGCGAGATGCGCATGGACGGCGGCCCGCTGCGCTGCTGGGTGATCGTGGGCGCCCCCGCGCGCGTGCTGCACACCTGGGCCTCGCTCACCGGAGCACCCGCACTCCCTCCGGCGTGGGCGCTCGGCCACCATCACGCGCGGTGGGGCTTCGGCAGCGAGCAGGAGGTGCGCCGGATCGTCGCGGGCTACCAGGAGCACGGTCTGCCGCTGGACGCCGTCCACCTGGACATCGACCACTATGCGGACCACCAGGTGTTCACCGTCGACCTGGAGCGCTTCCCGAAGCTGCCGACGCTCGCCGAGGAGCTGCGCCGGGACGGGGTCCGGCTGGTGTCGATCGTCGACCCGGCGGTGAAGGTCGCGCCTGGCAACGCCGTGTACGACAGCGGCTCGGCCGTGGACGCTTTCGTGCGGGACACCTCGGGACGGACGGTGCGGGGCGAGGTGTGGGCGGGCGAGTCCGTCTTCCCGGACTTCACGCACGCGCGCGTGCGCAAGTGGTGGGGCGGTCTCTACGAGGAGCGGCTGGGGCAGGGGTTCGCGGGGTTCTGGCACGATATGAACGAGCCGACGTCGTTCAACGCCTTCGGTGAGCCGACGCTGCCGCGATCGGCCCAACACGCCCTGGAGGAGCGTGGCGGCGACCACCGGGAGGCCCACAACGTGTACGCGCTGTGCATGGCCCGAGCGGCCTACGAAGGGCTGCGCGAGCTGTCGCCCCGGGAGCGGCCGTTCCTCTTCTCGCGCTCCGGCTGGGCGGGCATGCACCGCTACGGGGGCACCTGGTCCGGCGACGTGGCGACGGGCTGGCCGGGGCTGCGGGCCTCACTGTCACTGGTCCTGGGGCTCGGCCTGTGCGGGGTGCCGTACTCGGGGCCGGATGTGGGCGGGTTCGACGGGTCTCCGTCGCCGGAGCTGTATCTGCGGTGGTTCCAGTTGGGTGCGTACCTGCCGCTGTTCCGTACGCACGCGAGTACGCGGGCGGGGCGACGTGAGCCCTGGGAGTTCGGCCCCGAGGTGCTGGAGCACGCGCGCGTGGCGCTGCTCGAACGCCGCCGTCTGCTGCCGTACTTCATCACACTGGCCCACCTGGCCCGACGCACCGGCGCTCCCTATGTGCGGCCGTTGTGGTGGGGGGCGCCGGAGGACCGCGCGCTGCGCGACTGCGAGGACGCGTTCCTGCTGGGCGACTCCTTCCTGGTCGCGCCGGTTCTGGACCCGGGGGCGGACCGGCGTGCGGTGCAGCTGCCGCGGGGCCGCTGGTACGACACGGTGACGGAGGTGGCGTACGAGGGTCCGGCACAGGTTCTCGTCGACGCGCCGCTGTCGCGGATTCCGGTGCTCGCGCGCGCGGGTGCGATCGTTCCCGTGCGCGGCGAGGACGGCGGGCTGGAACTGGAGGTGTGGGCGCCCTCCCGGGGACGGACCGGGGGCGGGCTGGTCGTGCCGGACGCGGGCGACGGGTGGGACGAGCCGGAGATCGAGCGCTACGCCGCCCGCTGGCAGGGCCGCCGGGTGGTCGTCACCCGGGAGCGGGAGGACGGCGCCGGTGAGCCGTCCCGCCCGGTGCGCGTACGGGGACTGGGCTGAGCGGCCGGCTCAGATGTAGCGGCCCTCGAACCACGCTCGTACGGCCATGGTGTGCAGCGGGAAGGCGAGTTCCTCGGGCCTGCGCAGCAGGTGCCAGCCCTCGGTCTCGTCCGTGGCGCCGGAGGGCGGCAGTCCTTCGGCGGGGCGTTCCGGGAGGAGTCCGAACAGCAGCAGATGGCCGTCGGGCGAGCTCATGGCATCGACCAGGCGCACGTCGCGGGCGGCCGCGTCGATGTCCGTCTCCTCCTTGAGTTCGCGCACGACGGCGTGCTTCCAGTCCTCCCGGTCGTCGATGTAGCCGCCGGGCAGTGCCGTGCCTCCGCGCGCGGGGGCGATGGTTCGGGTGACGACGACCAGGGCCGTGCCCTTGGTGTCGTACACGGGCTGGAGCGCGATCGCGACCGGGAGCGGGTTGCGGTAGGCGACGGTCCCGCAGGACGGGCAGGTGCGCGGCCAGCCGGAGACGCCCGCTCCATAGGGCGCTCCGCAGCTCGAACAGTGCGAGTCCGGCGCGAAGTTGGCAGTTGGCTGCTGAATTTCGGACACGCGCGGACTGTATCCGATCAGAGGAAGGACATGTTCCGGCAGCGGCGGGCAAGGGAGCGACAAAGGTGCGGGAGGGGCGGCCGGAACCACCCCCGTCGGCCCCGGCCACCCCTCCCGATACCACGACGCCGGAAGGGGCCGTCCGGTTCGCCGGGACGCCTGCCCATTTCCGGATGCCCGTGACACACTTCTGACACATCGTCAGATCACCTGTCCGGGAGGAATGTTGACGCGCACACGTACACCCGCGGTCTCCGGCTGGTTCACCGGCGAAAGGGACGAATTCCGGCTCCTGGGCACCCGCTGCGCATCCTGCGCGTCGGTGTTCTTCCCGCGCGAGGACGTCCACTGCCGCAATCCGCACTGTGCGGGCGGCGCACTGGAGGAGATCCCGCTGTCACGGACGGGCCGGATCTGGTCGTACACCGACAGCCGATACCGCCCTCCGTCACCCTATGTGAGCAGTCGGGAACTTCCATGGGAGCCGTACGCGTTGATCGCGGTGGAGCTGGAGTCCGAGCGGATCGTGGTGTTGGGACAGGCGGCTCCCGGGGTCACCGTCGCCGATCTGACGGTGGGCATGGAGGTGGAGGTCGTCCCCGGAGTGCTCCACGAGGACGCGGAGACGACCTGGACGACCTGGCACTGGCGGCCGACGGGGGTGACGGCATGACGGCGGACGTGGCGGTGCTCGGCGTGGGCATGCACCCCTGGGGCAAGTGGGGGCGCGGATTCGTCGAGTACGGGACGGCGGCGGCTCGGGCGGCCCTCGCGGACGCCGGCCTCGGCTGGCCGGCCGTCGACTCGGTCGTGGGCGCGGACACGGTGCGTGGCGGATATCCGGGGTACGTGGCGGGGGCGACGTTCGCCAAGGCCCTCGGCTGGCAGGGAGCACGGGTCTCGAGTGTGTACGCGGCGTGCGCCTCCGGGGCGCAGGCGATCGCGACGGCGCGGGCGCAGATCCTCGCCGGGCTCGCGGACGTCGTGCTCGTGGTGGGGGCGGACGCCGCGCCCAAGGGGTTCTTCCGGCCCGCCGGCGGAGACCGCCCCGACGATCCGGACTGGCTGCGCTTCCGCCTGCTGGGCGCGACGAACCCGGCGTACTTCGGGCTCTACGCGCGCCGGCGGATGGCACTGCACGGCGACACCCCGGAGGACTTCGCGCAGGTCAAGGTAAAGAACGCCGCGCTGGGCGCGCTCAACCCGTACGCGCGCTACCGCAAGCGGGTCACCGCCGAGGAGGTCGCCGCGTCCGCGGTGGTCTCCGATCCGCTGCGGCTGCTCGACATCTGCGCGACCTCCGACGGCGGCGCAGCCCTGGTGCTGTGCAGCCTCGACTTCGCGCACCGGCACGGTGCGACGCGACCGGTGCGGATCCGGGCGGTGTCGACGGTGACACCGCGGTACCCGAGCACGGTGCTCGATCTGCCGGACATCGCCACGGACTCCGCTGTCGCGGTGACGCCTCCGGACGAGACCTTCCGTGCGTCCATCGCCCGAACCGCCTACGAGGAGGCGGGCATCGGCCCCGAGGACCTGTCCCTGGCGGAGGTGTACGACCTGTCCACCGCGCTGGAACTGCAGTGGTACGAGGATCTGGGGCTGTGCGGCGAGGGCGAGGGCGCGAAACTCCTGCGGGAGGGCGCGACGGCGCCGGGCGGGCGGATACCCGTCAACACCAGTGGCGGACTCGCCTCCTTCGGTGAGGCGGTACCGGCTCAGGCCATCGCCCAGGTCTGCGAAGTGACCTGGCAGCTGAGGGAGGCCGCGGGCGACCGGCAAGTGACCGGTGCGCGCGTGGGGATCACGGCGAACCAGGGGCTGTTCGGGCACGGATCGTCGGTGGTCGTGGTGCGGTGAGGGCGGCCCGGCAGGGCGTCGTGTGACAGGCGGGACTCATGAGATTGTCCACGCTCTGTGATCACCCCGGAATCCTGCGTGAACGTCTTATGAACTGGCCCTGGGCGTGTGCGGGCGGCGCAATCATGCTCCCGTGCACTCCTGGACGGATACTCTCCGCTTCGCCTTCCAGCCGGTGGTCAACCTGAGGACGGGCGCGGTCGCCGCACTGGAGATACTCGCACGTCCGGAGACCGGCGACATCCTCGCCGAGGCCCGCCGTGACCCCGAACTCGACAGCAGGCTGGCCGTGCTGGCCGTCCGCGCCGCGATGCACAAGGAATCGCTGCTGCCGCTCCACGTCAACGTGTTCGCGGCGACACTCGCCGACCTCGGCGGCCTCACCCCGCTGCACGACGCCGTACGCGCCGCGGGACGGATGCCCTGGGAAGTGACCCTCGACATCGTGCCGCCCTACACGCACGTGCCGCAGCGGGCGCTGCTGGAGACGGTGACCTCGCTGCGCGAGCAGGGGTTCCGGATCAGCGCGGACGGCATCGGGGACGGGGACGTCCCCCTGAGGCTGCTCACCGACCTCTCCCCCGACCTGGTCAAGCTCGACAGCTCTCTGCTGTCCCGGCCGGCCGCGGTGCGGGCGATGCGGACGCTGTGCGAGCAGCTGGGCGCCCTGGTGGCGGTGGAGGGCGTGGAGACCGAACTCCAGTGTGCGGCGGCACTGTCGGCCGGTGCCCAGCTCGCCCAGGGCGACCTGTTCGCGCCGCCGGCCCGGATCCCCGCCGCGGACGTATACATTCCGCCGCGTTCCCAGGGTTCCGTCGTCGCGCCCCGGTCCGGGCCGTCGGTGCGGGAGTTCGTGCGGCCCGCCGCCGTCCTGCCGGTCACCGCTTCGGCCGGACAGGTCCGGGGGCTGCTGACGGGCTCGCCGGACGTCTCCGGGGTGCTGCTCGTCGACCAGTCCGGGGTGCCGGTCCGGTCGGTGCACCGGTCGCGTTTCCTGCTGTCGATGTCCGGCCGGTACGGACACGCCCTGTACGCGGACCGGCCGGCCTTCAAGCTGGGCGACGCGCCGCGCACGGTCGGCGTCGACGCCACCGCCTGGGAGGTACTGGACGTGGTGGCGATCGGCGGCCGCGACCGGACCTCGGACGATGTGGCGGTCGTCGACCACCGCGGCCGGTGCGTGGGCGTCGTACGGCTCGCGGACCTCGTACGGGCGCTGGCCGAGACCCGGGTGGAGGAGGCGGCGGGGCTCAATCCACTGACCCGGCTGCCCGGTTCGGACGCGATCACGAGCGAGGTGGACCGGCGGATCGCCGACGGGCGGGCGTTCGCACTCAGCTGGCTGGACATCGACCACTTCAAGCAGGTCAACGACGGTTCCGGGTTCGCCGCGGGCGACGAGCTGATCCGCTCGGTGGGGCGGGCTCTGCAGCAGGCGGCCGCACGGCACGCGCGCGTGGGGCACATCGGCGGGGACGACTTCCTGGTGCTGGCCGAGGAGGAGGCGCTCGATCCGCTGGTGGCCGCCGTGCTCGACCCTCCCTGGTCGGCGGGCGGGCGCCCCGTCACGCTGTCCCTGGCGACCGTCGTGTGCGTGCCCGGCAGCGTGTCCGACCACCGACAGGCCGCCGCCCATCTCGCCCCGCTGAAGAAGGCGGCGAAGACGCTGAACGGGACGAGCTGGGTGCTCGCGCGCGCGGGTCTGCCCGGACACGAGATCCGGCGCGGTTCCGGTGCTGCCCCGGCCCAGGCCGGGTTCGCGGCGGCCGGACCCTTCGGGTGAACCAACCCTCCGCATCGGGCCGTTGAGTCCCCACCTGCGGGAAGGAAGCCGTCGGCGCCGGATCCGGGACAACCGCTGTCATCGTTGCCGTCGGCGACCTTGACGGTCCCCGAGCGCCGGTGAACACTTCCGGGTGTCAGTCGACATCGCCGTACATTCTCGGCGTAATCAGGCGCTGCGCCGCGGGCTCTGAGCTGCTCAACGGCCCGTCTTCCAGGGGCGATCCGGCTGCGACGGCACGCTCGTCACGGACGCCGGGCGGGGCGCGGGGCCCTCCCTGCCTTCGGCTGAAGTCGCCAAGGGAACCGTTCCTGCACGGAGGACCGGGGCGCCCGCCCCGGGCCGGCGCCAAGGGAGCCGCCATGAGCAACGGAGACATATTCGTCGGCGAAGTCATCGGCACCGCGATCCTGATCCTGTTCGGTGCCGGTGTCTGCGCCGCGGTCACTCTCAGATACTCCAAGGCACGCGCCGCCGGCTGGGTCGTCATCGCGTTCGGCTGGGGGTTCGGCGTGCTCGCGGGTGCGTACACCGCCGCTCCCCTCTCCGGCGGCCAGCTCAATCCCGCAGTCACCATCGGCATCGCCGTGGACACCGGCAAGTGGGGCAAGGTCTGGATCTATCTGCTGGGCCAGATCGTCGGCGCGATGCTGGGCGCCGTCCTCGCCTACCTGGTGTATCTCGCGCAGTTCCAGGCCAACGTCCACAAGGAGGGTGCGGCCGAGGAAGCCGCCGACGCGCCGGTCCCGACCCTCGGCATCTTCTCGACGATCCCGGAGATCAGGAACCCGGTGGCCAACCTCGTCACCGAGATCATCGCGACGATCGCGCTCGTGCTGCCGATCCTCGCCTTCGGGCTGACGAAGGGGCTCGGCGAGTCGGGCACCACGGTGCTGATCGTCTGTTTGCTCGTCGTCGGCATCGGGCTCTCCCTCGGCGGGCCCACCGGATACGCCATCAACCCGGCGCGCGACCTCGGCCCGCGCATCGTGCACACCTTCCTGCCGATCCCGAACAAGGGCACGTCCGACTGGGGTTACGCGTGGATCCCGGTCGTCGGCCCGCTGATCGGCGGGGCACTCGCGGGCCTCGTCTACAACGCGGCCTTCTGACCCAGCGACCCGACCCAGCGACCCAGGGACAGCCATGACGGACACCGCCGAGCAGTACGTCGCCGCCATCGACCAGGGCACCACGTCCAGCCGCTGCATCATCTTCGACCACGGCGGCGCGATCGTCGCCGTGGACCAGCGCGAGCACCGCCAGATCTTCCCGAAGCCGGGCTGGGTGGAGCACGACGCCACCGAGATCTGGTCCAAGGTGCAGGCCGTGGTGGCCGGGGCACTCGCGAAGGCCGGGCTGCGCGCCGACCAGTTGAGCGCCCTCGGCATCACGAACCAGCGGGAGACGACGGTCCTGTGGGACCGCGCCACGGGCAAGCCCGTGCACAACGCGATCGTCTGGCAGGACACCCGTACCGCTGCCCTGTGCAACGAACTGGGCGGCGCCGACGGCCAGGACCGCTTCCGCGAGCAGACCGGACTGCCACTGGCCAGCTACTTCTCCGGGCCCAAGGCGGCCTGGCTGCTGGACAACGTGCCCGGCCTCAGGGAGCGCGCCGAACGCGGTGAGATCGCCTTCGGCACCATCGACTCCTGGCTGATCTGGAACCTCACCGGCGGTACGGACGGCGGCCGGCACGTCACCGACGTCACGAACGCCGGCCGCACCATGCTGATGAACCTGGAGACCCTCCAGTGGGACCCCTCCATCCTCTCCGTGATGAACGTGCCCGAGGCCGTCCTGCCCGAGATCAGGTCGTCCGCCGAGGTGTACGGCACCGCCGTCGGCCAGCTCGCCGGTGTTCCCGTGGCCTCGGCGCTGGGCGACCAGCAGGCCGCCGTGTTCGGGCAGGCCTGCTACGACGTCGGCACCGCGAAGAACACCTACGGCACCGGGAGCTTCCTGCTGCTCAACACCGGTGACCGGCCGGTGCCCTCCAAGAACGGGCTGCTGACGACGATGGGCTACAAGATCGGCGGGGAGGCGCCGGTGTACTGCCTGGAGGGGTCCATAGCGATAACGGGCGCGCTGGTCCAGTGGTTCCGCGACCAGCTCGGCATCATCCGCACCGCCGACGAGATCGAGACCCTCGCTGCGAGCGTCGAGGACAACGGCGGCGCCTACATCGTGCCGGCCTTCTCGGGCCTGTTCGCTCCCTACTGGCGCTCCGACGCGCGCGGGGTCGTCACCGGCCTGACCCGGTACGTCACCAAGGCCCATCTCGCGCGCGCGGTGCTGGAGGCGACGAGCTGGCAGACGAGGGAGGTCGTGGACGCCATGTACCAGGACTCCGGGGTGCGGATCACGACCCTGAAGGTCGACGGCGGCATGACGAAGAACAACCTGCTGATGCAGCACCAGGCGGACGTGCTCGGCGTCCCGGTGATCCGGCCCCGGGTGTCCGAGACCACCTGCCTGGGCGCCGCCTACGCGGCCGGCCTGGCGACAGGCGTCTGGAACGACCTGGACGAGCTGAAGTCGCACTGGCAGAAGGACGCGGAGTGGACGCCGGCCATGGAGACGTCGGTACGCGACCGCGAGTACCGCAACTGGCACAAGGCGGTGGAGAAGAGCTTCAGCTGGTTCGAGGACGACGAAGCCTAGGAGCCGCAAGCTCCACGCGCGCGTGCGGCTGCGCGCAGGGACCGCGGCCCGTACCCCTGTCGGCGGGGGTACGGGCCGTGCCGTCGGTCAGCCGGTGACGGCCTCGCGGCGGTCGGCCGCGTACTCCATCGCATGCTGGACGACGCCGATGAGCACCTCCTTGACCGTCTCACGGTCGCGGGCGTCGCACAGCAGGACGGGCACGTCGCCGTCCAGGTCGAGAGCCTGGCGGACGGCCTCGGCGGGGTAACGGGAGGCTCCTTCGAAGCAGTTGACACCGACGACGAAGGGTATGGAGCGCCTCTCGAAGTAGTCGACGGCGGCGAAGCAGTCCTCCAGGCGGCGCGTGTCGGCGAGGACCACGGCGCCGAGGGCGCCCTCGGACAGCTCGTCCCACATGAACCAGAACCGCTCCTGCCCGGGCGTCCCGAACAGGTACAGCACGAGGTCCTCGCGCAGGGTGATGCGGCCGAAGTCCATGGCCACGGTGGTCGTGTGCTTGCCCTCCACACCGCTGGTGTCGTCGACCGGGCGCCCCGCCTCGGTCAGCAACTCCTCGGTACGCAGCGGCCTGATCTCGCTGACCGCGCCGACAAGGGTCGTCTTGCCCACACCGAAGCCGCCGGCCACCAGGATCTTGAGCGTGACGGGCTCGACCGGGGGCATGCCGCGTTCAGAACGCCCGAGGATCATCGATCTCTTCTCCTGCTTGATGGTGGTCGGGCGACGGTCGGCCGTAGCCGCCGCCACCGGGGGTTTCGATGACGAGAACGTCGCCGGGACCGACGTCCGCCGATCCGCTGCCGCCGAGATCGGTGACCGTGCCGTCGGCCCGCTCCACCCGGTTGGCGCCGAGCGCTCCGGGCCCGCCGCCCGCCATGCCGTACGGCGGCACGCGGCGGTGCTGGGAGAGGGTGGAGACGGTCATGGGTTCGAGGAAGCGGATGCGGCGCACGGCGCCGTCCCCGCCACGCCGGCGTCCGGCGCCACCGCTCCCCCGCCGTACGGCGAACTCTTCGAGCCTGACGGGCAGCCGCCACTCCAGCACTTCGGGGTCGGTCAGCCGTGAGTTGGTCATGTGCGTCTGTACGACGTCGGCGCCGGGGAAGTCCTCGCCCGCCCCGGACCCGGAGGCGACGGTCTCGTAGTACTGGTGGCGTTCGTTGCCGAAGGTGACGTTGTTCATGGTCCCGGAGCCCTCGGCCTGCACGCCGAGCGCGGCGTACAGGGCGCCGGTGATGGCCTGGGAGGTCTCGACGTTGCCGGCGACGACGGCGGCGGGCGGCTCGGGGGCGAGCATCGAGCCGCGCGGTACCACGATGTCCAAGGGGCGCAGGCAGCCGTCGTTGAGCGGGATGTCGTCGGCGACCAGGGTGCGGAAGACGTACAGGACCGCCGCGTTGACCACCGAGAAGGGGGCGTTGAAGTTGGTGGCGAGCTGCCGGGAGGTGCCGGTGAAGTCGATGGTCGCGCGGCGCTCGGCACGGTCGACGCGCACGCGGACGCGGATGACGGCGCCCGAGTCCGTCTCGTAGGCGTACTCACCGTCGTCCAGGGCGTCGATGACCCGGCGGACCGCCTCCTCCGCGTTGTCCTGGACGTGTCGCATGTAGGCCTGCACGACGTCGAGGCCGAACTCCTCGATCATGCGGCGCACCTCGTCGACGCCCTTCCGGTTGGCGGCGATCTGGGCGCGCAGGTCGGCGAGGTTGGTGCGGACGTTGCGGGAGGGGTGGGGCGCCTCGGTGAGCAGGCGGCGGGTCTGCTCCTCACGGAAGCGGCCGTTCTCGGCGAGCAGCCAGTTGTCGAAGAGGACGCCTTCTTCCTCGATGGTGCGGCTGTGGGCGGGCATGGAGCCGGGGGCGATGCCGCCGATCTCGGCGTGGTGACCGCGGGAGGCGACGTAGAAGAGGATCTTCGTGTGACTCTCCGTGTCCGTGGCGGAGTCGGTGTCGAAGACCGGGGTGATCACGGTGACGTCGGGCAAGTGGGTGCCGCCGTGGTACGGGTCATTGACGGCGTAGGTGTCGCCCGGCCGCATCGAGGTGCCGCGGCGGCGGATGACCTCCTTGACGCTGGTGCCCATGGAGCCCAGGTGGACAGGGATGTGGGGCGCGTTGGCCACCAGGTTTCCGTCCGGATCGAACAGGGCGCAGGAGAAGTCCAGGCGTTCCTTGATGTTGACGGACTGGGCCGTGGACTCCAGCCGGGCGCCCATCTGTTCGGCGATCGACATGAAGAGGTTGTTGAAGACCTCAAGCAGAACCGGGTCGGCTTTCGTGTCGAGACCGGAACTCTGCGTAATCGTCGTCCGTTCCATGACCAGATGCCCGTCGTCGGTCGCAGCGGCCCGCCAGCCGTCGTCGACGACGGTCGTGGCGCCGGCCTCGGTGATGACCGCGGGTCCGGTGACGGTCCGGCCGGGCGGAAGGACCTCCCGGCGGTGGAGGGGTACGTCGCGCCAGGCGCCGCCGGTGTGGAGGCGGACGGTTTCCGGGGCGGCGGAGTGGCCCCCGTAAGGGGCGAGGGCGGAGAGATCGGGGGGTGCGGTGATGCCGGTGGCTTCGACGGAGAGGGCTTCGACGACGATCGGACGGTCGAGGGTGAAGGAGTACGTGGCGCGATGACGTTCTTCGAAGGCGTGCCTCATGGTGTCGGGCTCGGTCAACTCGACGGTGAGGGTGGTGTCGGTGCCGTCGTAGCGGAGCTGGGCGCGTCGGGTGACCTCGATGCGGTCCTCAGGGACGTCCTCGGCGCGGAGTTCGGCGCGGGCGGCGCCTTCCAGGCCGTCGGCCGTCTTGTGGATGCCGGGCATCGAGGCGGCTTCCAGGGGTGTCTCGACGGACTGTTCACGCATGGCCGTGGTGTCGGCGAGTCCGATGCCGAGCGCGGAGAGGACACCGGCCATGGGGGGTACGAGGACGGTGCGGATACCGAGCGAGTCGGCGACCCTGCACGCGTGCTGGCCGCCCGCTCCGCCGAAGGTGGTCAGGGCGTAGCGGGTGACGTCGTGCCCCTTCTGGACGGAGATCCGTTTCACGGCGTTGGCAATGTTGGCGACGGCGATCTGCAGGTAGCCCTCGGCCACCTGCTCGGGGGTGCGGTCGTCGCCGGTCCGCTCGCGGATCTCGCGCGCGAGGGCGGTGAACCGGTCGCGGACCAGTGCGGCGTCCAGCGACTGGTCGCCGTCCGAGCCGAACACCGCCGGGAAGTGGGCGGGGTGGATGCGGCCGAGCATCACGTTGGCGTCGGTGACGGTGAGCGGGCCGCCCGCGCGGTAGCAGGCGGGGCCGGGGTCGGCTCCTGCCGACTCGGGGCCGACCCGGTAGCGGGAGCCGTCGAAGTGGAGCACGGAGCCGCCGCCTGCGGCGACGGTGTGGATGTCCAGCATGGGCGCGCGCAGCCGGACCCCCGCGATCAGGGTGGTGAAAACGCGCTCGTACTCACCGGCGAAGTGCGAGACGTCGGTGGATGTGCCGCCCATGTCGAAGCCGATGACGCGCTCGAAGCCGGCGCGCTCGGACATGCGGGCCATACCGACGATGCCACCGGCCGGCCCGGAGAGGATGGCGTCCTTGCCGCGGAACTGCCCGGCCTCGGTGAGTCCGCCGTTGGACTGCATGAACATCAGCCGCACACCCCGGAGCTCGTCGGCGACGCGCCGTACGTAGCGGTGCAGCACGGGCGACAGATAGGCGTCGACGACGGCGGTGTCCCCGCGGGGGACGAGCTTCATCAGCGGGCTGACCTCGCTGGAGAGCGAGATCTGCGGGAAACCTGTGCGGGCGGCCAGCTCACCGATCGCGCGCTCGTGGGCGGGGTGGAGGTGGCTGTGCAGGCAGACGACGGCGACCGCGCGGATCCCGTCCTCGTACGCCTGCTGGAGCGGGCCCGCGAGGGCGTCCAGGTCGGGCGCCCGCAGGACGGTGCCGTCGGCGGCGATGCGTTCGTCCGCCTCGATCACCCGCTCGTAGAGCAGCTCGGGCAGTTCGATGCGGCGGGCGAAGATGCTGGGGCGGTTCTGGAAGGCGATGCGCAGGGCGTCCCGGAAGCCGCGGGTGATCACCAGGAGAGTGCGTTCGCCCTTGCGTTCCAGCAGCGCGTTGGTGGCGACCGTGGTGCCCATGCGGACAGCGTCGACGGTCTCCCCGGAGCCGCCGAGCAGTTCGCGTACGCCGGCGACGGCCGCGTCGGCGTACCGGGCGGGGTTGTCGGACAGCAGTTTGTGCGTGAGCAGGCGGCCGTCCGGGCGACGCGCGACGATGTCGGTGAAGGTGCCGCCTCGGTCGACCCAGAACTGCCAGCCTGTCACGTCACTACTCCGCTTCCGCGCCGGTCACAGCGCCCGGAGGCCGTTGATCACGTCGCGCAGAATACTCTCGTCCGGCAGCTCGGCCGGGGGCACCGGCCGCGTCACATGGACGAGTTCCGCGTGCACGAGGTCCCCGATGAGGACGCGCACCACCCCGATCGGCAGGTTGAGCTCCGCGGCGAGTTCCGCGACCGACTGAGGTGCCGTGCGGCAGAGCCCGACGATCTCCACGTGCTCGGGGGCGAGAGTCGGGTCCGCCTCGGAATCCCCCGCGTGCGGTTCGGTGACGACCACCGCGATCAGATCGAGGCGGTGCTGGGCCGGACTCGTGGTGCGACCGCGCGTCATGGCGTATGGGCGGACGACCGGTCCGGCCTCGTCGTCGAACCAGTGGCTTCTTCCCTGACCGTCTCCGCTCATGTCATCCCACTACCCGCCCGCGGGCAGATCGGTGCGCGGAGCGGCGCCAAGATGTACGCCGACCCGCTTGACCAGCAGCGTCATCTCGTAAGCGACCTGCCCGACGTCGGAGTCGGCGTCCGAGAGGACCGCGAGGCAGCTGCCGTCCCCGGCGGCGGTGACGAACAGGAAGGCGTCGTCGAGCTCGACCACGGTCTGCCGGACGCTGCCCGCGTCGAAGTACCGGCCCACCCCCTTGGCGAGGCTGTGGAAGCCGGACGCGACCGCGGCCAGGTGCTCGCTGTCTTCCCTGGTCAGGTCCTTGGACACGCCCGTGGGCAGACCGTCGCCGGAGAGCACGACGGCCTTGCGGATGCTGGCGACGCGATCGACGAGCTCGTCCAGGAGCCAGTTCAGCTCCCCCTTGTTCGTCTCCGTGTGGCCGGTGGCCTTCGGTGCGGTCATCGACCGTCCCCCTTAGTCGTTCCTGGTGCTGTGCCGTTCTGGGCGTCGTCGCCCGCGGCGTTCTCCTCACGGCCGCGCTGCCAGCCGCGCTGGAGCGAGGCCATCCGGCTGCGGACCTCGTCGGCGTCGCGGTCGGCGGGCTGCGCCGCGCGTTCCGGGCGCCTTTCCGCCTCCTGCTTCAGCTGCGGGGCCAGGTTGGCCTGTCGTACGCGCCGGGGCAGTGGTCCGGTGCCCGGCTCGGCGGCCCCACCGCCGGCCTGCGGGGTGCCGTCGCCCGGGCCACCGCCGGAAGCGGCCTCCGAGGGCCGGGTCCGTCTGGGCAGGGCCGGAACCTCGGAGGTCTGGTCCCCGCTGACGGCCGGGGCAGCCGTGCGCTCGTCGACGCGGTCCGCGAGTCCTGTGCCCCGGACTGCCTCGCCGCGGCGGCGGGCCGGCAGGGGAGCCAGTGCGCCGGTGTCGGAGCGACGCGGGCCGACCGCGGGCTGCTCGTCCGGGTCGCCTCGCCGGGAGCGCTGCTCGGTGACGGGCCTGCCGTGGGAGCTGACCAGCTTGGGCGTCTGCCGCCGGGGCAACGGTACGGGTCCGCCGGAGCGGTCGTCCGCCGGTATGTCGTCGGCGCGCGGGGAGACGGGCTGATGGGGCTCACCCAGCCGGGAGGCCGTCTGGTCGTCGGTACGGCCGCGGGAGCGGCGGGGACGGAACAGGCCGCCGCGCTCGCTCTCCTCGTCCGTCAGGGCGCCCGGGAACTCGTCGATGGCGTCCAGGTCCACGGGCGCCTCCAGCTCGATCGGCCCGTCCAGCGGGGAGGCCGGCAGACCGGGCAGTTGCACCGGCGCCTGCGACCGGGCTGGGGCGAGGCTCGGCACCTGCTCGGCCTCCTTCGGGAGGCGCTCGCGGTCAAGGCGGAAACCGATGCCGTTGGTGTCCGGGACGTCGTCGGTCAGCAGCGTGTCGGGGATGAACACGACGGCGGTGGTGCCGCCGTAGGGGGACGGCTGCAGGGAGACACGGACGTTCTGGCGCTGGGCGAGACGGCTGACCACGAACAGGCCGAGCCGGTCCGTGTCCGAGAGTTCGAACTCGGGGGTCTCGGCGAGCCGCAGGTTGGCGTCCAGCAGCGCCTCGGCCGTCATGCCGAGTCCGCGGTCGTGGATCTCCAGGGTGAAGCCGTTGGCGACCCGCTCGCCGACGACCTGGACGGCGGTGTGCGGCGGCGAGAACACCGTGGCGTTCTCGAGGAGTTCGGCGACGAGGTGGGTGAGGTCGGCGACGGCCGGACCGGTGACGGCGACCCGCGGCAGGCGCCGGACCTCGATGCGCTCGTAGTCCTCGACCTCGGCGACGGCGGCGCGGACGATGTCCATCAGCTGCACGGGGCGGCGCCACTGACGCGACGGTGCGGCGCCGGAAAGGATCACCAGGCCCTCGGCGTGCCGGCGCATACGGGTGGTGAGGTGGTCCAGGCGGAAGAGGTCGGCGAGTTCCTCGGTGTCCTCGGTCCGGCGCTCCATGGTGTCGAGCAGGGTGAGCTGCTTGTGCAGGAGGACCTGGCTGCGGCGGGCGAGGTTGACGAACACCTCGGAGACACCGGCCCGCAGTTCGGCCTGCTTGACGGCGGCCTCCACCGCTGCGCGCTGGAGGGTGTTGAGGGCCTGGCCGACCTCGCCGATCTCGTTCTTGTCGTACTCCAGCCGTGGCACCTCGGTCTCGATGTCGACCTGTTCACCGGCGGAGAGGCGGCGCATCACGCTGGGCAGCCGCACACCGGACGCCTCGTGGGCCTCCAGCCGCAGCTGCCGCAGGTCGCGGATGAGGCTGCGGCCGACGCGCACGGACAGGACGATCGAGAGCAGGAGCGCGACCAGGCCGAGGACGCCCGCGACGGCCGCCTGCACGATCACTCCGACGGCCACGGGCCGCATGCGGTCCTGGAAGCGGTCACCGGCCTGGTCGTCCAGGGTGCCGAGCTCGTCGAGGACGCTCGCCGCGGCGGAGTCCCAGCTCTGGGCGGTGACACCGCGCGGAGTGCCGGATTCGCTGCCGATGACGGACTGTTCGGCCACGCGCAGCGGGGCGGTGGTGGCGTTCTTCCAGAAGCGTTCGTAGCGTTCGCGTTCCGCGGCGGGCAGCAGCGGCAGGCTGATGTCGTACAGAAGCGTGCGCTGGGCGATGAGGTCGGAGATGTCCCTGGTCTCGTCGTGGGAGAGCCTGCCGACGACCAGCGAGGAGCCGAGCAGGGCGTCTTCGCGGGAGAGCAGCTCGCGGGCGCGGGTGATGTTGACCAGGGCCCGGGACTGCTTGTCCATCTCGACGTCGTCGACGCCGTCGAGGCCGGCGAGCAGCGTGAAGCAGGGGTCGACGAGCCGGTTGTAGAGGTAGAGGGCCTGGGCGCGGCTGACCGTGCGCTCTTCGACGCTGCGGCGCAGGGAGTCGAGGCCGTCGAAGGCGTCCAGGACGACGGTCAGGCGCTCGGCGTCGTTCGCGTCCATGCCGCCGCGGACGTCACTGTCCTTGGCGTTCCTGCGGATCTCGGCGGCGGCCCGGTCGGTGGCGGTGCGGGTGCGGTGCAGCGCCGAGAGGGCGTCGGCCGCCCGCGGGTCGGCGAGGTAGACGAGGGTCTGACGGCGTTCCTGCTGGAGGACGCGGACCGTGTCCTCGGTGGGATAACCGATCTCCTGCACGACGTCGGACACGTGGAAGAGCCGAGTGACTTCACGCCCCGTGAGCACCGTGGCGAATCCCCAGATGGCGGTCAGGGACACCAGCGGCACGAGAAGCAGCGCCACGATCTTCCGGCGGATCGACTTCCCGCGAAAGCGCATGGCCTCCCCCAGCTCGCCCCCACCGGCCGGGGGTACATGTCCGTCAGCAAACGGCGTGAGCCTACTACCGCACCACAGCTAACTCGAAGGCATGTCCGGAGGGTGAACTTCCGCACCAGGGGCGAGACATGGCGAGTTGTCCGGGCATTGCGGGAGATTGCGCCCGGGATCCGTGGGCCTGTCGCGGTACCTGCCGGAGCAGTACGGACAGCCGGTTGGCTGGAATTTTTCGCAACATGGGAATCTTCGCGGGTGGTTGTTCGTCGTTCTCTACGGGAAATGGGGGCGGAATCGGCCACAGGAGCCGCATCCCGCACCCCGGCGGCGTAAAACTGCGCAAGCCGGGCAGCCACTGGGGAGTCGGGGTCTTCGGACCCCGGGGCGAGCGGTCTGCCGGCGGTGGGGAGTGACACGGTGATGGGCACGGCGGAGCAGCGCGAGGCGCCCGGGGAGAGCGTGGCGGGGCGCTCGGCGGCGGGGCGGGGCCAGGAGGCACCGGATCGCGACATTCGGGTGCGTGGGCGGGCCGGGGAGTCCACCGGCGGGCAGCATCAGCCGGACCACCGGCCGTTGTGGGTGGAGGAGCCGGCCCTCCGGCGCCGGATGCCCGACCCGGTGCGTACGGCGGCGGTGCGGGCCGTGCTGATCATCTCGGTGACGCTGATCCAGGCCATGGTGGCGTTCCTGTGCACACTGGCCGGGTCCTGGCTGGCGTTCCCGATGGTGATCAGCAGTGTGACCAGCACCGTGGTGGCCACCTGGGCCGTGGTCGACGTATGGGTGACCCGCCAGGTGTGGAACCAGCGTCACGGCGTGGTCTCCGAGCCGAGCAGCACGGCCCGGTCGCTGCGCCGCGAGCGCCGTGCCCGCCGGCGTCAGGAGCGGACCGCCCTGCGGGAGCAGGAGCGGATACGCCGGCGGGGAGGCACCGGGCAGCTGTCGCACTCCTGACCTTCGGGCGGCCCGGCCCCACGCTCACGGGGCGGCGGGCTCCGCCGGCTCCTCCTGCCGCCTCAGCTCCCGCCGGGCCCGCATGAAGGGGCGTGGGCGGCCCACCGAGAGCACGGCGACGATGCGCCCGTCCCGTTCGTAGCGCGCGAGGAAGCCGCCCTCGCCCCGGCCGCCGTCGGTGAGGTCGCCCTCCGTGATGCGCACGGTGTCGCCGTCGCGGCGCCGGCCCGCGAACTGGATGCGGGAGCCGTACTGATCCGACCAGAAATAGGGCACCGGGCGGGCGGTCTCGAGGGTGCGGCCGGCCAGCAGGTTGGTCACGGCGACGCGGGGCTGCTCGGCGGCGGAGGTCCAGTGCTCGGCCGGTGGTCGACGCGGCGGGCGTCGGCGAGAACCTCCAGGACCACCCCGAGGGCGTCATCATGTGGGAGGCGAAGCAGCCGATGCCCACCGCGTCCAGCCAGTGGTGGGAGGCGGGCGTCTTCTACGACACCGAACCCGGCCTGGACCGCCCCGATCTGATGTTCCACTACGGCTCGGTGCCGTTCGACATGAACACCGCGCGGTGGGGCTACCCCACCTCGGAGAACGCGTTCTGCCTGACGCCCAACGTGACGAAGGCGAAGTCCCGCGGCACAGTGCGGCTGCGGACGCGGGACTACCGGGACAAGCCGAAGGTGGATCCCCGGTACTTCACGCACGAGCACGACGTACGGGTGATGACGTACGGGCTGAGGCTGGCGCGCCGCATAGCCGCACAACCCGCGTTGAGCGGCTGGGCGGGCGCGGAGCTGGCTCCCGGTCCCAGTGTCCGGTCGGACGACGAACTCCTCGACTACATCCACAGGACCCACAACGCCGTCTACCACCCGTCCTGCACCGTGAAGATGGGCGCGGACGACGACCCCTCGGCCCCGCTCGACGCGCGGCTGCGGGTCAAGGGGGTCGAGGGGCTGCGGGTCGCGGACGGATCGGTCATGCCCGACCTGATCGACGTCAACCCGTGCATCAAGACGATGATGATCGGCGAGAAGTGCACCGACCTGATCAAGGAGGACGCCTGACGGCTAAGCCGGCCGCTTGTACATCCGTGTCGCCGTGATCTCGGTGTGCACCGCCTCTCCGGCCGGGGCCGGCTTCGGCAGCCCCGGCCGGAGGTGTTCCTCCACCCTGATGTACTTCAGGCCCGCCCTGAGGTCGGCGTCGTTGCGCAGCCGGATGACCAGCGGAAACTCGGCGAGCGCGGTCGTGTCGAACAGGCCGGTGGTGTACAGCAGCTGCACGCCCAGCGCGTCGGAGACGGCCCGCTGCAGCTCCAGCAGATACGTCGCGTTGGCGCGGCCGATGGGGTTGTCCAGGAACAGCGTGCCCGCATGCCGGTGCTTGTCGCGGCCCCGGTCGTTCGAGCGCAGCGCGGCCATCGTGCAGTACAGGGCGATGGCAGCGGTGAGCAGCTGGCCGCCGGAGAACACGTCACCCATCTGCCCGACGGGCACGCGCTCGGCGCGCAGCACGGCGTCGGGCTTGAGGATCTCGACGGCCACGCCCTTCGGCTGGAGCGCTGCCGCGACGCCCCGCAGCAGCAGGGACATGCCGTCGCGGCGCAGGTCGGAGTTCTTCCTGACGGCCGCGCGTGTGGCTTCGTCGATGACCTCGCCGAGGCGTTCGGTGAGCGTGGCATGGTCGGGTTCCTCGAAGCGGATGCGCAGGAACTCCTGCCCGGACCACTCCCCGAGCCCTTCGGGGAGGCGGGAGAGCCGCTGGGCGGACCGCAGCGTGGCGAGAGCCGACTCGACCAGTCCCCGCAGGCGGTCCACGATCGAGTCCCGGTTGCGCTCCAGCTGCGCCAGCTCGTCGGTGAGGACGCGCAGTCGCGGCGCGAACGCGTCCGCCCACTTCTGGGCGTGCTCGGGCAGCGCGGCGACGGGCAGCTCGCGGATCTGCTGCCGGGCGGGCGTGCGGACCTGCTCGTAGCGTGTGGAGTTGGCGTGCCGGACGAGGACGTCGCTCGCCTCGCGCACGGCCGCCTCGGCGGCGGACAGGTCGGTGGCGCAGCCGCGCAGCGAGCGGCGGGCCTCGGCGGCCGAGTGCCGGGCCTCCTCCGGGCTGCCCGGGTACGGCTCCGGCTCCTCCTGCTCGTCGTCGGGTGTGTGCTCGCGCAGCAGGTCGCGGAGCATCGCGGCGATCTCGTCGAAGCCGCCGGCCGCGTCCTCGGCGGCCCGGTGGGCCTCCAGCAGCTCGGCGTGGACCTCCCGGGCCTCGGCCAGCGCCTCGGTGCGGGCGGCGAGTTCGGCCGTGGCGGTGCGCAGCAGGGCCTGGGCGTGCTCGGCGTCGCGCGGGACGAGTTCCTCGGCCAGCTCGGTGTGCGCCTCGCCGTCCTCGGGGGCGTGCCGCTCCGCCTCGCCGCGCAGCCGGCCGAGCTGTTCGCTCGCCGTCGACATACGGGTCTCCAGGAGCTGCACCAGCTCCTCCGCGCGCGCGGCGGCGGCCTGCCGGGAGGGTCCGTCGGAGCCGTCGGGTGACTGGAGCAGCTGCTCGGCGCGCGTGCGGACCTTGTTGCTGAGCCGGTCCAGCTCGGCGAGGGAGGCGCTCTCGTCGCTCTCCGCGCGGGCCTGCTCGGCGCGCAGGTCGGCGCCGACGCCGACCTTCTCGTACACCTGGGAGGCGGCCCGGTAGGACTCGCGCAGGGCCGGCAGGGACGACTTCGGGGCGTCCGCGTCCGTCTCCGGTACGTCGTCGGGGGCGCCGGCGATCTCGGATCGCTCGGCGCGCAGGGCGCGTGCGGTGCGGCGGGCGTCGTCGGCGGCGCGCTGGGTGGCGCGACGGTCCTCGTCGGCGGCGCGGGCGCGGTCCAGGAAGGTCTGGGCGCGGGCCTCCGACTCAGAGGCCTCGTCGGCGAGTTCGCGGAGCTTGACCTGCCAGCCGGCGCGCTCGCGCAGCCGGTAGGCGAGTCCGGCGAGGGCGTCGGCGGCACGGCGGGCCTTCTGCGCGGCCTCCTGTCGCTCGTCGCGGACCTGGGTGGCCTCGGCGGCGGTCTCGTCGGCCTCCGCGCGCGCGGTGCGCGCCTCGGCCAGCTCGGCCTCGCTCTCCTCCGCGAAGGCGCGTGCCTCGTGGGCGGCCTCGGCCAGCTCGGTGAGCCGTCCGGCCGGGCAGCCGGTGCGCCAGGACGTGAGCCGCGCCGCCAGTTCGCGGTCCTTGCCGAGGCGGGCGGCGAGCGCGCGGATCTCCTCGTCGCGGGCGGTGGCCCGGGCGCGCAGCGCCTGCCGCTCCTCGTCGGCCGCGTGCTCGTCGTGCATGGCCGGGTTCGGCGGCACCAGGAAGACGTCACCCGGGGTGGCGCCCTGCGCCGGGGGCGGGGCGAGCAGGGCGGCGGCGGTGCCGACGGCCACGGCGGAGCGCGGCAGCAGGGCGGCGTCGCCGAGCGCCTCGCGGGCACGCGCGTGCGAGTCCGGGTCGGTGATGACCACGCCGTCGACCAGTTCGGGGCGGGCTGCGAGCACGCGCACGTGGTCGGCGGGGTCGACGGCCTGCGCGAGGTAGCGCCAGCCAGGCAGCGCGGGGATGCCCTGCTCGCCGAGGAACTCCACGGTGGCCAGCACATCCGGGCCGGGCGGCAGCAGGCCACCGTCACCGAGGGCCCCCAGGATGCGGGCGTCGTCGGCGGCGGCGGTGCGCAGGTCGAAGAGGTGCCGTTCGGCTGTCGACACGGCGTCGTCGAGGAGTTCGCGCAGCTCGTCCGCGAAGCGGTCGAGCTGCTCGGGGCTGAGCGGGCCTTCGGCACGGGAGCCCTCGGGCGAGTCGCCCGCGCGCGCGGGGGCGTCGTCGGCGGCTCCCGTCCTGGGTCCTGGCACGGTGCCCCGCGCCGTCCCGGATACGCCCGGCAGGCTGAGCAGCTCCGCGAGCCGTTCCTCGGCGGCCAGGGCCTCGGCGAGTCGCCGCTCGGCCTCGTGACCCCGCTCGGCCGCGGTGGCGGCGTCGGCGGCGCGGGCCGCGGTCAGCTCCGCGCGGGACTCGGCCGAGGCCGCCTCGCGGGCGTGCTCGGTCGCCTTGCGCGCGGCCTCGCGGGCCGTGTCCCAGGCGGCCACGGCGGCCTTCTCGGCGTCGCTGGCGGCGAGCGCGGCACGGGCCGGGTCGGCGTCCGGGGCGCTGTCGTCGAGCCATCCCGCGCGGACCGCCTCGGCCGTCTCCTGCTCGACCTCGGTCAGACGCTGGCGCAGATGCCCGGCCTCGCTGCGGGCGCGCTGTGCCTCGGTCGCGGCGGCCGTGGAGTCCCGGTAGGCGGAGTCACTGACGTCCTGGAGTGCGGCTGAGCGCTCCTCCTCCTCGTTGGCGAGGGTCTCGGCGCTCTCGGCGGCCGTGTGCAGGGCCCGTACGAGGTCCACGGCGGCCTTGGCGCGGGCGGCGAGCGCGGGCGCGGCGTCCCGCTCGGCCTCCTGGATCGCGACGGACACGCGCGCTACGCGGTCGGCGGCGGCGCGGTGGCGCAGCACGGCCTCGGCGGCCTGCCAGGCGGAGTGCAACGTGCGGGCGTCGGCCAGCTCGCGCTTCTGCGCGGCGGCGGACTTCTCGGCGGCGGCGAGCGCCAGCGAGGCGTGCCGGAAGGCGAGTTCGGCGGCGATCAGAGCGCTGCGCTCCCGCGCGCCCTCGGAGTGCGTGACGGCGTAGGCGGCGGCCGTGACACGTTGCGCGAGGTCGGCGGCCCGCACCCGCTCCTGCACGGCCCGCGCGGACAGCCGCCGGGCCAGCGTGCGGGTACGGCGCTCGGCGCCGGCGTGGATGTCACGCGCGCGTCCGCGTGCCTCGGCCGCCTCGACGATCCGTCCGAGCAGGTCCACGGAGCCGGCCGTGAAGTCCCGTTCGGCGATCAGCTCGGCACGCCGGCCCAGCTTGTTGCCGAAGCCGCTGACGAGGTCGGCGAGGCCGTCGGTGTCGCGGGTGTCGGTGACCGCGCGCAGCAGCAGGTCGGTGAAGTCGGAGTCCTTCTTGACCGCGAAGAGACCGGCCGCCTCGCCCTCGTCGGCGTTCATCTCCCGCTGGTAGCGGAAGAGTTCGGGGTCGAGGCCGAGGTCGCCGAGGTGCTCGATCCAGCGGTCGTGGATCTCCTCCCAGTGCACCTCCAGGTGCGGGTAGGCCTTCCCGGCCTCGGTGAGGGCGTCGCGGAAGCCCTTCATGGTGCGGCGGCGGCCCTGGGCACCCGAGGCGCCCTCGACGGGCGGCCGTACGGCGGTGGACTCGGCGACGGGCAGGTTGTCCAGGCTCAGGCCGGGGCCGGGCCGGAAGGAGTACCAGGCCTCGGCGAACTTCCGCGGATCGTTGGAGACCTGGCGTCCGCGCCACTCGCTGACCTTGCCGACGACCACGCACTCGCCGGTCAGCACATGCTGCCACTCCAGCGCCACGTGCCCGCAGTCGTCGGCGAGCAGGAACTTGCGCAGCACTCCGGAGCTGGCGCCGCCGAGGGTGTTGCGGTGGCCCGGCAGCATCACCGAGAAGATCAGCTTGAGCAGCACGGACTTGCCGCCGCCGTTCTCCAGGAACAGCACGCCCGCGGGCGCGGGGCGGCGTGGCGGTCCGGACGGCTCCTCCTCGAAGAACTCCGCCTGCGTGGGTGCGGGGTCGGGCACGGGCTCGCCGACGCCCCGCAGGTCAAGCACGGTGTCGGCGTAGCGTGCACCGGCGGGCCCGATGGAGTAGAGGCGGACCCGGGACAGCTCGTACATGGCGGACTCTCGTCAGTCTTCTGGCAGATCGTGGAGGTTTTCAGGAGTGCGACGGCGCGTGGAACGGCAGCCCGGCGTCGGCCACCAGGTCCAGGTCGTCGGTGTCCTCGGGGGGCAGCAGGCTGGCCGTTCCGTCGGTGACCGGGACGACGCCCAGGTCCAGCAGCTCGGCCATGGCGGCGCTGCCGGCCATGTCACGCACCTGGAGCTGGTAGCGGGCCGTGGTGCGGTAAGTGCCGCCGTGGTCGTCCCCCGTGCGCTGCAGGAACCCCGAGTCGGTGAGGAAGACCACGGCCTTGGCCACCATGCCCGTGGTGGAAGCGGCCGGCCGGCGCGCGTCCTTGGTGGCGCCGGTCGCGCTGCGTCTGGCCCAGATCCGCCAGGCGGCCTCCAGTCCGGGCGCGTCGGTCGCCGGGTCGGTGTTCTCGCCCTGTTCCTCGGCACGCTCCTCCAGGCGCCGGCAGGCCTGCCGTACGAAGGCGTCGACGCCGTTGACGGTGACCCGGCCGATGTAGGCGTCGTCGGCCAGGTCCTCCGGGCGCGGGAACGCGAGCGCGGCGATGGCGAGATGGGCCAGCCCGTGCAGGAACCGGTCTCCGGAGTCGGCGGCGGTGCGACGCGCGTAGTCGCCCATGCGGACGGCGAACACCGAGTCCTCCGCGGCCGTCACGGCCATTCCCGCGCGCGGGGACACCTCCAGCACGACGAGCCCGAGACCCGCCGCGACGGCGTCGGCGAGCCGCGCGAAGGCGGGGTCGTCACGATAGCGGCGCAGCAGCTCGGTGTACTCCTGGTCGCGCGCCGGCTGCAGTTTGGGCTGCAGCCCGAAGGCGACGAGCCGCGCCGCGTCGGCGGCGTCGGCGGGGGTGACGGCGCTGGTCGCCGACGCGGCGGGGGTCTCCGCCTCACTCCACTCGACGTGCTCGCTCACGACTGCAACTCCTTGACCTTGAAACGAGGGGGACGGGCAACTCCCTGAGGGGCGCGGGGAACTGCGCGACCGGCCACGACGGGCCCGCAGCCGACGGACGACATCACGCCGCCTCCGTGCGATCCGCAGCCATCCCCGCCGCATCCAGCAACGCGGTCCCCACGATCAGATCGGCCCCACCGAACTCGGGATCGTCCAGCTCGGTCCCGTCGTCCACGGCGAACAACAGCTTCTCTTCGCCCTGGCGGTAGGCCGTGCCCACGGCGGGGCTGGCCGCGTGCACCGCCAACAGTGCGACCAGGTAGGCCAGATCGGGGTCCCCGGTCCGCCGCGCCTCCGCCAGCAGTCCCGACAGCCTCCTCGGCGCATCGGCGGGCAGATCCAGCAACTCCGTCGCCGCGGCCAGCTGCTCCTCGCTGAAGCGGCTGTCGTCGGGCGTCGCGATCAGGTCGGGCTCGGGCATCTCCGCGCCCAGATGTTCCCGCTCCACCGGCGGCGTCAGCAGTATGTCGACGAGGTCGGTCACGCGCACCGACACCGGCGTGCGCAGGCCCGTGCCCTTGCCGAAGAACGCGTCCGTCACCCGGACCGCCTGCTCCAGGGGCAGCGGCAGGACCGGCGCGACCAGGTGGCCGTACAGGTCGATCCCGGAGGTCGTGGTGGGGGTGGCGAAGGCCTGCCGGTCCTGTTCGGCGCGGAACAGGGGGCCCGCCTCCAGCAGGCGCGACTGGAGCTGGGTGTGCCGCCGGATGCAGTCCTTGACGATGTCCACCAGCTCGGCGGCGCGCCGCTTGTGCTCCGGGTCCTCGGTCTCGTCGCGGGCCTTGCGGATGTTCGTGAGGATCGCGTTCTCGTGGCGGTACCGGTCGGCCACGTGGTCCAGCGCCTCGGCGATCATGTCGGGCACGGTGGTGAGCCAGTCCACCGCACGGACGTTGCGCCGAGTGGCGTCCAGGGCGCGGCGGAGGGTCTCCGAGTACTGCACGGTGCGGTAGCGGGCCTGCTCGGCGGCGAGCTGGGCGTCGGCGAGGCGGCCACGGTTGATCAGCACCTCCAGCTTGACCTCGGCGGCGATCTGCGCGCTGGTGACGTCGGTGTCCAGGGCACCGACCAGGACGTTGACCGCCTCGTCCGTCGTGCGGAGGTAGACCGTGCCGCCCGGGCCGGGGACCTCCTCGATCAGCTTGAAGTCGTAGTCACGGCGGACATAGGTGCCGTCGGGCGCGAACGTGCCGTACACCGCGCGGAAGCCGCGGTCCACGCTGCCGACGTTGATCAGGTTCTCCAGGACCCAGCGGGCCACGCGCTCGTGTTCGGCGACGGGCCGGTGCGGGGCCTGGGCGGCGATGCGCGGAACGAGCCGGGCCACGATCTGCTCGTGGTCGGCGCCCGTGTCGAAGTCCATGTTCAGCGTGACCAGGTCGATGGCGGCGAGGGCCACCTCGGCCATGCCGTACACCGAGTACTCGCCGGCCAGGTTGGCCTTGCGCGCATCCAGGTCGTGGAGCGGCGCCGTGCAGGCGAGCGCGCGCAGCCGACGTGCCAGCCCCTCGTCGGCGGCCGGGCCCGGTGCCGGGCGCGGCCCTGCGCTGAGCTGGGGCGGAACGCTGTCCGTCGATGCAGGCGAAGTCACGGTGCACAGACTAGGTCCTCGGTCTGACAACGACCCAAACGACGCAGAAACGACGGCCGTCACAGACGCTCAAGAGGCGTCGGCGCCGTCCTCGCCGACCCGCCGCCGGTACACCTCGACGACCCGTTCCAGCGAGTCCGCGAGATAGGTCTCCAGCAGGTGCTCCGCCTCGCGCCGGTCTCCGGCCTGCAAGGCGTGGAGGATCTGACGGTTGCGGGCGAGGTACGGCTCGTGCAGCCGGTGCGGGTCGTCCACGACGTGGAAGGCGAGCCGCAGCTCGGCGAAGACGCTGCGCATCAGCTCGTCGGCGCGCTCGCTGCCGGCCAGCGCGACCAGCTCCCGATGGAAGTGGATGTTGGCCGTACCCAGTGCTTTCCAGTCATTCTCGTGCACGGCCAGCTGTCCCTCGGTGACGGCGGCGGCCAGCCCGCCGAGCCCGTACGGCGGCTCGCCGAGACCCCGGACGACCGCGCACTCGACCAGAGCCCGGGTGCGGTAGATGTCCTCGACGTCCTCCACGGTCAGGACCCGGACGAAGACGCCCCGGTTGAGTTCGTGGACGAGTAGGCGCTCGTGGGTGAGCAGCCGGAACGCCTCGCGCAAGGTGTTGCGGGAGACCCCGAGCGCGCCGCCGATGGCGTCCTCGGACAGGCGGGTGCCCGGCGGGAAATAGCCCTCGGCGATACGGCTCCGGAGGATGTCGGAGACCCGTTCGGCGGTGCTGGTACGCCCCAGGAGGGCGCGGTCGTCGGCCAGTCCCGTCAGCTGCTCTGCCATGCCCGGAATTCAATCGCAGTCCCCGGAACGAAACAACGTGGGTATTGAAGGATCGTTGAACGATCCTCTACGGTGCTCCGCACGGCACGACTTCCCTACGGCACGACTTCCCCACGGCTCACGGCTCGGCTCCCGCACGACGCGGCTTCCCGCAGCACTGCTTCCGCACGGCACGGCTCAGTTCCCCGCACCCTCCGTCTCCTCTCTGCGAGGTGCCCATGAGCACGACCCCTCCACCCCGGTCCGCGACATCGGACCTACGACCGGCACACGGTGAACGCGCCGCCGAGGACGGCGCGTTCGGCTGGCTGCACGCCCTCGGCCCGCGCGGCCGGCGTGCTTTCGCCGGCGCTTTCGGTGGATATGCCCTAGATTCATACGACTACTTCACCCTGCCGCTCAGCATGGTGGCGCTCGCGGCGTACTTCGGCCTGGACAGTGGCCAGACCGGCCTGTTCACCACCGTCACGCTGGTGGTCTCCGCGATCGGCGGTGCCGCGGCCGGAGTGATCGCGGACCGCGTGGGCCGGGTACGGGCCCTGATGATCACCGTGATCACGTACGCCGTCTTCACCGTGGCCTGCGGCTTCGCACCCGACTACGAGACCCTGCTGGTCTTCCGTGCCCTCCAGGGCCTCGGCTTCGGCGGCGAGTGGGCGGTCGGGGCGATCCTGGTCGCCGAGTACGCGAGCGCGAAGCACCGGGGCCGCACGCTCGGCGCGATCCAGAGTTCCTGGGCGGTCGGCTGGGCGCTCGCCGCGATCGTCTACACCCTGGTCTTCTCCTTCGCGGGCGACGACCTGGCCTGGCGGATCATGTTCTGGACCGGGGCGCTGCCCGCGCTGCTCGTGGTGTGGCTGCGCCGCCGTGTGCACGACGCACCCGCGGCGACGGCGGCCCGCGAACAGAGCCCGCAGCGCGGCTCGTTCGCGGCGATCTTCCGGCCCGGCGCGGGCGGCGAGCCCGGCCTGCTGCGCACGACGGTCTTCGCGGGCCTGCTGTCCACGGGCGTGCAGGGCGGCTACTACACGCTGGCGACCTGGGTGCCGACGTATCTGAAGACCGAGCGCGGCCTGTCCGTCGTCGGCACCGGCGGCTATCTGACCTTCCTGATCTCGGGCGCCTTCCTCGGCTACCTGACCGGCGGCTACCTCACCGACCGGCTCGGCCGGCGCCGCAACATCTGGCTGTTCGCCCTGCTCTCGGCCGTGTGCATCCTCGCGTACGCGAACATCCCGGATGGCGCCAACACCCTGCTGCTGGTCCTCGGATTCCCGCTCGGCTTCTGCATGTCGGCGATCTTCAGCGGCTTCGGCTCCTACCTCAGCGAGCTGTACCCGACGGCGGTGCGCGGCACCGGCCAGGGCTTCACGTACAACACGGGCCGCGCGGTGGGCGCGGTGTTCCCGACCCTGGTGGGCTTCCTGGCCGACAGCTGGGGCGTCGGCGGTGCTCTGGTCTTCGGTGCGATCGGCTACGCCCTCGCGGCACTGGCGCTGCTCGGGCTGCCGGAGACGCGCGGGAAGGAGCTGGCGTGACGCGGGTGAACCGTAACCGTACCGAGGACCGGCCCGTGACCCTCGTCGACGAGCACGCGCACGCGTGGCGCCCGGAAACCGCACGGGCCCGCTTCCGGGAGGGCCTGGCGGGTCCCACTGCGGGCGTCGCGGCGGGCCACACACAGGCCAATCTGATCGCGGTGCCGGCCGACTGGGCGTACGACATGCTGCTGTTCTGCCAGCGCAACCCGAAGCCCTGCCCGGTCCTGGACGTCACGGACGCGGGCTCCGTCAGCACCGTCCTCGCCCAGAACGCGGATCTGCGCACCGACCTGCCGCGCTACCGGGTGTGGCAGGACGGCGAGCTGGTCGAGGAGCCTACGGACGTGCGCGCGCACTGGCGGGACGACCTGGTGTCGTTCCTGCTCGGGTGCAGCTTCACCTTCGAGTGGGCGCTGGCCGGGGCGGGCGTCCCGATCCGGCACGTCGAGCAGGGCCGCAACGTACCGATGTACGTGACCGGCAGGCAGTGCCGCCCGGCGGGCCGGCTGCGCGGCCCGATGGTGGTGTCCATGCGTCCGGTGCCGCCGGAACACCTGCACAGCGCGATCCGGGAGAGCAGCCTGCTGCCCGCGGTGCACGGCGGTCCCGTGCACTGCGGTGACCCCTCGGCCCTGGGCATCGAGGACCTCGGCCGGCCCGACTTCGGGGACCCGGTGGACGCCGCTCCCGACGACATCCCGGTGTTCTGGGCGTGCGGGGTGACGCCGCAGGCGGCGGTGATGGCCTCCCGGCCGCCGTTCGCCCTCACCCACGCACCGGGCCAGATGTTCCTGACCGACGCCCGCGACGAGCAGTACCGCGTGGCCGGCCTCGACTGACGCCGGTCGGCAGCACCCACGACACGAGAACCGGAGACACGGAAGACCATGACCGCGATCGATCTGAACGCCGACCTCGGCGAGGGCTTCGGCCGCTGGCGGCTGACCGACGACGAGCAGCTGCTGTCCGTCGTCACCAGCGCCAACGTGGCCTGCGGGTTCCACGCCGGGGACGCGGCCACCATGCGCCGGGTGTGCGAGCTGGCCGCCGAGTGCGGGGTGACGATCGGCGCTCAGGTCTCCTACCGGGACCTCGCCGGCTTCGGGCGGCGCGGGATGGACGTGCCGCCCGCCGAGCTGGCTGCGGAAGTGGCCTACCAGATCGGCGCCCTGGAGGTGTTCGCCCGGGCGGCGGGCTCGCGCGTGGCGTACGTGAAGCCGCACGGCGCGCTCTACAACCGGGTCGTCCACGACGAGGAGCAGGCCGCGGCGGTGGTCGACGGGGTTCTCCTGGCCGACGGCTCGCTGCCGGTGCTCGGCCTGCCCGGCTCGCGGGTGCTGGAGCTGGCCGCGAAGGCGGGTCTGCCGGCCGTCACGGAGGCGTTCGCCGACCGTGCCTACACCGACGAGGGCACGCTGGTGCCGCGCGACCGGGAGGGTGCCGTGGTGACCGATCCGGACGCCGTCGTGGAGCGCTCGCTGAGCCTCGCGCGCTCCGGCGCGGTCCTCGCGCACTCCGGCGCGCGCATTCACGTGCGCGCCCGCTCGCTGTGCCTGCACGGCGACACGCCCGGTGCGGTGGAACTGGCCCGACGGGTGCGCGAGCGGCTGGTGACGGACGGCGTGCGGGTGGAGGCCTTCGCATGAGGGCGCTCCCCGTCGGCGACGACGCCCTGCTGGTGGAGCTCGCCTCGGGCGCGGAGGCGCAGGCTCTGCACGCGGAGCTGCTGCGCCGCCGCGCGGAGGGCTCCCTGGCCGTCCGCGAGATCGTCCCGGCTGCCCGCACGGTCCTGCTCGACGGCCTGGCCGACCCGGACCGTTGGGCATCCGAACTGACCTCCTCCGAAGTACCTCCGGCTCCCCCGCACGCGCGTGAGCTGATCGAGGTGCCCGTGCGCTACGACGGCCCGGACCTCGGCGAGGTCGCCGCCCACTGGAGCGTGTCCGAGCGCGAAGTGGCCCGGATTCACGCGGACACGGAGTTCACCGTGGCCTTCTGCGGGTTCGCGCCCGGCTTCGGCTACCTCACCGGGCTGCCGACCCGCTACGACGTGCCGCGCCGGGCCACGCCGCGCACGGCGGTACCGGCCGGCGCCGTTGCACTGGCAGGGTCGTACACGGGCGTGTATCCGCGCTCCTCGCCGGGCGGCTGGCAGCTCATCGGTACGACGGATGCGGTGCTGTGGGACCACGCGCGCGTGCCGGCCGCGTTGCTCGCACCGGGCACGCGCGTGCGCTTCGTACCGACGGGGGGCGCATGACCAGCCGACCGCGCCCGCGCCTGACACCCCTGAAGGGCGCATGACCAGCAGTCCGGCCGGCGCCCAGCTCCCCTGGACGGCGCATGACCAACCGCCCGCGCCGGCGCCCCGCACCCCTGGAGAGCGCATGACCGACCGCCCACGCCGGCGCCCCGCACCCCTGGAGGGCGCATGACCGACCGTGCGCTCCTCGTCGTACGCGCCGGGGCGCTGACCACCGTGCAGGACCGTGGGCGGACGGGGTACGCGCATCTCGGTGTGCCCCGCTCCGGGGCGCTCGACCCGCACGCGGCGGCCCTGGTCAACCGGCTGGCCGGCAATCCGCCGGACGCGGCCGTCCTGGAGACCACCCTCGACGGCTGTGCCCTGCGCCCCCGCTCGGCGGTGACCGTGGCGGTCGGGGGCGCGCCCTGCCCGGTCACCGTGGGCGGTCGCCCGGCGGCCTGGGGCGCGCCGGTCGTCGTACCCGCCGGCGCACTGCTGGAGGTAGGCGCGGCTGTCGCCGGCGTACGCGCTTATGTGGCCGTGTCGGGCGGCATCGCCGTGGAGCCGGTCCTCGGCAGCCGCTCCACAGACCTGCTGTCCGGCCTCGGGCCGCCGCCGCTGACGGACGGCATGGTGCTGCCGCTCGGCACCCCGACCGGCCCTCCCGCGCGCGTGGACGCCGTCCCGCAGCCGGGTCCGCCGGCCGAACTCGTGCTCCGGGTGACCCTGGGCCCGCGTGAGGACTGGTTCACGGCGCGCGCGGTCCGGGATCTCACCACGCGCGCGTACCGGGTGTCCTCGGCGAGCAACCGCATCGGCCTGCGCACCGAGGGGCCCGCCCTGGAGCGGGCCCGGACCGGCGAACTGCACAGCGAGGGCATGGTGCTCGGCGCGGTCCAGGTCCCGCCGGACGGCCGTCCGGTGGTCTTCCTGGCCGACCACCCGACCACCGGGGGCTACCCGGTGATCGCGGTGGTCGGCGCCGCCGATCTCCCGGCGGCCGCGCAGGCGGTCCCGGGCACTCCGGTGCGGTTCGTGGCGGTGCGGCGCCGCTGAGCCCCGGCGTCGGCACTGCCGCCCTCCGGCTGGTCCGGCGTCGACAGCGCGGCCAGCGCCTCGGACACCGCGGCGGACGCGTGCAGGTCCAGGCGGGAACTGGTGCCCCACGCGCGGTGCCGCAGTTCGTTGGCGGCCAGCCGCATCAGCTGCGGCAGCAGATCGGTGCACCGCCGGGCCACCCAGCCGGTACCGGCGGTGGCGAGCCACAGGAGGCTCGCCGAGCGGCTCGGGGTGGGGAACTCCGGTTCGGGCGACGGCGGCCTCCCGGTGGCCAGGCCGGCGTCGGCGAGCAGAGCGTGGAAGCGGACGGCCAGCTGCCGGTGGCCGCGCTCTCCCGGGTGCAGCCGGTCGGCGCTCCACAGGGCTCGGTCGGTGAGCCAGGTGCCCCCCGAGGCGTGCAGGTGGACGGCACCGTAGCGGTCGGACAGTGAGTGGACGACCTCGTTGACCGCCCGCTGCCGGCGGGCCAGCGGGCGGGCGAGGGCGCCCGGGAGTCCCAGCATCGCGCCGGGGTCGGGCAGGCAGGCGGTGAGCAGCGTGGTGCCCTGCCGGGTGAAGGCCGCGTACACCTCGTCGAGCCGGGTGGTCACCGCGTGGATGTCGAAGGTGTGGCGCAGCGTGTCGTTGACGCCGATGACCACGGAGACCAGGTCGGGGCGGAGTTCGAGACCGGCCGGAGTCTGCCGTTCGAGCACGTCCCGCGTCTGGGCCCCGCTGACGGCCAGGTTGGTGAACTCCACCTGCCCGGCCTCGGCGAGGCCGCCGGCCAGCAGCGCCGCCCAGCCCCGCCAGACGTCCCCGGCAGGGTCGCCCACGCCTTCGGTCAGTGAGTCCCCGAGCGCCACGAAGTGGACGGATCTCATGCCACGCCCTCACGGGCGGAGGGCCGGACCGGGGCGTCCGCACGCCTCAGCACGGTCGCGTCGTGCGCAGCCAGGAACGCCTCCACCGAGGTTCCCCACCCGAAGCACTCGGCCCGCGCGCGTGCGGCCTCCCGGCGCTCGGGCTCGGAGCGTGACAGGAGCCGCTCCACGGCGTCCGCGAAGGCGTCGGCGCGATCGGCCGCAGCCGCCCCCGCGGACCCGATCACCTCGGGCAGTGCCGAGGACGCGCTCGCCACCACGGGCGTCCCGCACGCCAGGGCCTCCAAGGCGGCCAGCCCGAAGGTCTCGGCGGGCCCGGGCGCCAGGCAGACGTCGGCGGACGCCTGGAGGGCGCCGAGCACGGCCCGGTCGGAGACGTACCCCAGGAAGGTGACCGGCAGCCCGCGCTCGCGCGCACGCTGTTCCAGCCGCGCCCGCAGCGGGCCGTCCCCGGCCACCACGAGCACCGCCCGCCGTCCGCGCCGCAGCAGCGCCTCCAGGGCGTCCAGTGCCGTGCCGGGCCGCTTCTCCACGGACAGCCGGGAGCACATCACGAGCAGCGCCTCGTCCCCGCGCGCGTGCAGGGCGCGCAGCCCCGGGTCGCGCAGGGCGGGGTGGCGCGCCATCAGGTCGACGCCGAGGGGGGCGCGTACGACGTTGCGCGCGCCGATCCGTACGAACTCGCGCTCGGCGAACTCCGTCGTGCACACGACCCGCGAGTAGACGTGCGCGGTACGGGTGTTGAGGCTGTCGGCGGTGCGGCGGGCGAGGCTCTCGGACAGGCCCCAGGTGCGCAGCACGCCGTCGGCGGTCTCGTGGGAGACCATCACGGCGGGCACGCGCGCTCGGCGGGCCCAGCGGCCGGTCCACCGCAGGGTGGTGCGGTCGGAGACCTCCAGGCGGTCCGGGGCCAGGTCCTCCAGGAGGGCGGCCACGCGCCGCTTGTCGGCCAGGACGCGGTAGCCGCCGGTGCCGGGCAGCACGGGGCCGGGCAGGGTGATGACCCGGCCCTGCTCCGTGTCACGGTCGGTGTGCCGCTCGCCCGGCACGATCAGCACCGGCTCGTGGCCTGCGGCACGGAAACCCTTGCCCAGTTCGTGCAGGGCCGTGCGCAGGCCGCCGGAGGCCGGGGTGACGAAGTTGGCCAGCCGGACGATGCGCAGGGGTGCGCCGGTCATACCGCCACCGCCGTCCTCCGTGCCGCGAGCACGTCCTGGTAGTGCGCGATCAACTGGTCGCCGACGGCGGCCCAGGTGCGCCCCTCGACCATGGCCCGCCCGGCGGCGCCGTACTGCGCCAGCAGGTTCGGATCGGAGGCCAGGGTGCGTACGGCCTCCCGTACGGCGTTCGCGTCGCGCGGCGGGACGAGCAGTCCGGTGCGGCCATGGGCGACCAGGTCGAGCGGGCCCCCGGCGGCGGGCGCGATCACCGGCACCCCGCTGGCCATGGCCTCCTGGACGGTCTGGCAGAAGGTCTCGAACGGGCCGGTGTGCACGAACAGGTCCAGCGAGGCGAAGATCCGGGCGAGTTCGCCACCGGTGCGGCGGCCCAGGAAGACCGCGCCGGGCAGGGCCTCGGTGAGGTGGGGCTGGCTGGGGCCGTCGCCGACGACCACGACCCGCACGCCCTCCAGGCCGCAGACACCGGCGAGGAGTTCGACCTGCTTCTCGGGAGCGAGCCTGCCGACGTAGCCGACGATCAGCTCGCCGTTCGGGGCCAGTTCGCGACGCAGCGCCTCGTCGCGGTGGTCCGGCCGAAAGCGGACGGTGTCCACGCCCCGCGGCCACAGCCGTACCCGGGGTACGCCGTGGGCCTCCAGGTCGTGCAGAGCGGCGCTGGACGGGGCCAGGGTGCGGTCGGCGGCGGAGTGCACGGAGCGGATCCGGCGCCAGGCGGCGGCCTCGCCGGCGCCCACGTAGGTGCGGGCGTAACCGGCCAGGTCGGTCTGGTAGACGGCGACGGCGGGGATGCCGAGCCGGGCGGCGGCGGCCATTCCGCGGACGCCGAGGATGAAGGGACTTGCCAGGTGGACGACGTCGGCACGGTGCTCTGTGAGCGCCGCGGCGAGGCGCCGGCTGGGGAGCGCGACGCGCACCTGGGGGTAGCCGGGGAGCGGGAGGGAGGGGATACGGACGACGGGGCACGGCGCCTCGAGAGCGTCGGCCTTGGTGCCGGGCGCGGTGGCCGGCGCGACGACGAGCGGGAGGTGGCCGCGATCCACGAGGTGCCGGGCGGTCTGGAGCGCGCAGTGGGCGACGCCGTTCACATCGGGGGGAAAGGATTCGGTCACTATGACGACACGCATACGGGTGTTGTCGCCGCGCAGGACGTGGCCGCGTCAACGTCGATCTTTCCGGACGGGGAACGTCCCATGAGCGTTGGGCTGCACACCCGAGCAGGTCAGACGGCCGCCATGCCCGCCTGACCTGCGAGTCACCCGATGTTCACATGACGGGCGGTCTCCCGCCCGTCATGTGCGCGTACGACGGTGCCCGGTGGGGTCAGATGGCCTGGGCGTCGGGTCCGAACCGGCTGCGGACCGCGGTCTGTACCTCGGCCTCCTCGGCCGGATCGGCGGCGAGGCGGCGGAGCCGTTCGACGACCCGGGCGTCACCGGTCTCGGCGTGCCGGGCGGCGACCTCCCGGGTGGTCTCCTCGCAGTCCCACAGGCATTCGACGGCGAAGCCGGTGGCGAAGGAGGGGTCGGTGGCGGCCAGGGCGCGTGCCGCGCGGCCGCGGAGGTGGGAGGACGCCGTCTCCCGGTAGATGTGGCGCAGTACGGGGGCCGCGCAGGCGATGCCGAGGCGTCCGGTGCCGTCGACCAGGGTCCACAGCGTGGGCGCGTCGGGGCCCTCGCCGCGTACGGCCTCGCGGAGGGCGCCGAGGACGAGGTCGCTGTCCTGGGCTCCGCCGCGACAGGCGAGCATGCGTCCGGCGGCGGCACCGAGGACGTCGGGGCGCTGGGCCCAGCGGCGCGCACGGTCGACGGCGGCGATGCTGCGCATGCGTTCGAAGGCGTCGACGGCGGCCTCCACGACGACCGTCGGTCCGTCGGCGACCGCGGCCTCGATCAGGTCGAGGGCGTCGGGGTCGTTGCTGTCGGCGAGGTAGCGCAGTGCCGTGCAGCGGGCGCCCTCGAAGCCGTTCCTGGCGGCCTCGAGGATCTCCGGCCGGTCCTCGGGGCCGGCCACGGCGACCAGACAGCGGGCGGCTGGGACATGCAGAGCCGCGCCGCGTTCGAGGCCCTGGTGGGCCCACTCGAAGACGGCTCGCACACTCCACCCGGGGCGGGGCCCGGTGGGCCGCATCTGGCGCTGCCAGCGGTCGAAGCAGCCGGTTTCCTGGGCGGCACGCACGCGCGTGGCGATCGATTCACGCGGATCCTCGGCCCACAGCCGCCAGGGCCTCGGCTCGAAGGCGTCGCGCACGGCGACTGCCAGCTCGGCCTCGCCCTCGGGGTCGGTGGCGAAGCGGGCCAGGACGGGGGCGGCGAGGGCTCGCAGGCCCGCGTCGTCGTCCCTGAGGGCCAGCTCGTCCAGCGCCCAGGCCCAGTTGGAACCGTGCGCGGCGTACCTGCGCAGCAGTTCGAGCGCGTCCCGCCTGCCGTAGGAGGCGAGGTGCCCGAGAACGGCCAGGGCGAGGCCGGTGCGGGATTCGTCCGAGTCGAGGACGTCTTCGGAGTCGAAGAGGTGGGCCTCGATGGCGTCCAGCTCGCCGTTCAGGTCGAGGTAGAGCCGGGCGTAGTAGAGGGAGCGGTTCTCCACCTGCCAGTCGTGGCGGGGGTCGCGGAGCACGCAGTGGTTCAGGGCCGCGAGCGCTTCCGCGCGCGGGGCGGTGAGCGCGTGCAGCGTGCCGTCGCCGCGGCCCCGCTGGAGCAGGCCGAGCAGCGTACCGCTGGGCGCTATGACCGGATCGAACATGGGAAACAGCCTCACATCAAGCGTCGACGCAACCGGGAAACACGCACTACCTGGCCGCGTGACACAACGTCGGAGCGCCCGCCGTCTCTTGCTTGCTGTAGACCATTTCTCTCTGCCTCTCGTCGGTGGCCCATGCGGACCGCATCACGGTCCGCGCGGTGCGGCAACACCTGCCCAGCCATCGCGTCCGTGAATCACGTCGTCATGATGACCCGCGGTGTGTGCTGCCGCGACCGTATTTCCGGCGGCCCTTTACCGCCTCCCCCGTTTTCTGTGTCGTGCCCGGTCAGGACATTCGATCAGTGTGCGCCGAACAATTCCAGGAGTTCTGTCTTGGCGAACATGCGTGCCGTGTCCACGGCCGAGGGAGTGCCCGCGGCGGGATCGGCGCCGCCCTCCAGGAGGGCCTTGATCACTTCTGTCTCACCCTTGAAGACGGCCCCCGCGAGCGGGGTCTGGCCTCGGTCGTTGATCCGGTCCGCGTCCGCGCCGCGGGCGAGCAGAGCGCGTACCGCGTCGGCGTGACCGTGGTACGCGGCGAGCATCACGAGCGAGTCACCGCGGTCGTTGGTGAGGTTGGCCGGAACGCCCGCGTCGACGTACGCCACGAGTTCCTCGGTCTGCCCCTGCCGGGCCAGATCGAAGATCTTGGTCGCCAGCTCCACGACCTCTGGGTCGGGGGCTTCGCTCATCGGCCGGACCGCCTCTCGTTACAACCGTTCAGGTGAATCGCAAGGGTACTGGCTCGCGCCTCACATGACCCGATGTGCCCGAGGTAAAGATCACTGCAGACCCCGCCGGGTGCAAGTGCCCTGCTCAACCGGCCTATGAACACTCCACCACCTGGGGGAAATGGGCTGAATTTCACCCAGTTGCACCTTTTATCGTATAGATACATCCTGTGATCCTGGAAGTACTCATGGTGACTGTCCCCTCTCGACACCAGGAGACCTCAAATGATCCTCTCCATGTCAGGCGTCGTCCTGCTCGGCATCGTCGTCTTTCTCTTCTTCCGGAAGGACGGGCTCAAGGGCTCACACGCGTGCATCTCGGCCCTGTTCGGCTTCTACCTGGCCAGCACGGCCATCGCCCCGAGCATCAAGGCCGGCGGCGAGAGCCTCGCGAGCCTCCTCGGCGGCATCAAGTTCTGACGCCCCACCACCCGCCCGTACGCACCACCAGGAGACAGCAGTGGCCCGGCGCCCTCTTCCCCGCATTCTGAGCAAAGACAGCGCGCAGATCGCCCGGACGCAGATCGCCCGGAGCCGGGAGCTGGCCCGGACGGCGGCCGACAGCGCCACCGACGTCCTCCACCCGCTGATCACCATCTCGCGCGGGCTGCGCCGGCTGGCCTCGGCCGGACGGCGCAAGTGGGCCGACACCCCCAAGGACAAGCGCGGACCGCTGCTGTTCCTGGCGTCCTCCGTGGTCCTCGTCGTGGCGCTGATGCCGTACGGGCCACTGCTCGCCGCCATCACCCTGATGGCGGCGGCGGCCTGGCAGGGTCGCGACCGCACCCCGCCGGCGCCCGAAGGGCCGGACGAGTCGCAGACCGAGCGGCTCCGGTCCCTGTACGAGGCGCTGGTGCCGTACTTCTCCACCGCCGAGGACCCGGCACCGCTGTACGCACACGGCGGGGAGTGGGAGAAGGCCTTCGAGGCACACGAGTTCGACGACGGCGGGCGCTTCGGTCACCTCGTGATCCGCTATCCCGCCTACTTCCCGGACGCCGAGCCCGCGGCCCGCGCGCGGATCGAGCAGTTGCTCACCGCCAAGGCCGGGCGGGGCCGCGAGTACCACTTCGAGTGGGACGGGGAGGGCAACCGGCTGACGGTGACCGTTCTCGCCCCGCTTCCCACCAACATCGCCGCCCAGCGCTTCGTCACCGCGCCGGGCGAGACGGTGCTCGGCTTCACCGACCCCAGCGAGGTCCAGCGCACGCTTCCCCTCTCCTACGGAGACGAACAGCGCGACGTCCCGCCGGTCGTCTGGCGCACCGGCATCCGCTCGACCGAGCCGCACCTGCTGGCCATGGGCCACCCCGGCAGCGGCACGTCGACCCTGTTGCGCTCGATCGCCCTGCAGGCGCTCCAGTACGGCGACCTGCTGATCGTCGACGGCGGCGGCACCGGCGAGTACGCGTGCCTGATCGGCCGGGACGGTGTGCTGGCCGTGGAGTGCGCGGCGGCCGGGGCGCTGGCCAGTCTGGAGTGGGCCGCGCAGGAGACCGAGCGGCGCCTGGTCGCGATCAACCGGGCGCGGCAGGCGGGCGCCCCACCGCCCGAGAACACCCGGCGCCCGCTGTGGATCCTGCTGGACCGGCCGACCGTCTTCACCCACCTCAGCGCCGCGGACGGCCGCAAGGACCCGCAGGCGCTGCTCCAGACGCCGTTGCGACACGGGCGTGCGGCGAACGTGACCGTGGTCGTGGCCGAGCAGTTCGAGAGCGCGGAGGCGTTGAGCGAGGGGGTGCGGCAGCACACGCGCGCGCGTGTCGTGCTCGGGTCTGCGACGCCTGAGCAGGTGGAGGCCGTGCTGGGGGCGCGGCCGCACACGACGACCCTGGCGCACATGTCGCCGGGGCGGGGCTATGCGCGGCTCGGTTCGGGGTCCGTGCACCGGCTTCAGGTGCCGTCGACCCCGGATCCCTACGACGATGCGACCAGCGATGCCGACCGGCAGGCGGTGCAGGAGTTGCTGCCGCCCCGGACGACTCCCGCCGTCGCCGCACAGACAGAGCCGGTCGAGGCCGAACCGCTGACCGCGGAGGCTGTGGCCGCGGAGAGCTGACGAGCGCCGCCGGCCGCGGCCGGTCTTCGCCGGACCGGCGCAGGGAACTGCGCGAGCCGCCACGACGGATCCGCAGCCGGGCGATGACACGCACCCCGACGGCGCGCAGCCGAAGCGGCCACCACGCCTACGCCACGAACGTGCGAAGGGACTCCGTACCTCCCGTCGCCCCCGACTGCACCAGCTGAGCCGCCGCGGCAAGCCGCGACGCGGCCTCCTCCGCCACCGCTCCGCCGACCGTGAACGGAAGGCGGACATAGCCCTCGAAGGCCCCGTCGACGCCGAAGCGGGGGCCCGAAGGGACCCGGACACCCACCCGCTCCCCTGCCTCGGCCAGCCTGGATCCCGAGAGGCCGCCCGCGCGGACCCACAGGGTCAGGCCGCCCCGGGGGATCTCGAACTCCCAGCCGGGCAGTTCACGGCGTACCGCGGCCACCAGGGCATCCCGGTTCTCGCGGGCCTGGGCCCGCCGCAGCTCGACCGCCTGTTCCCAGCCGCCCGTGCTGAACAGCCAGTTCACGGCCAGCTGTTCCAGCACGGGCGTGCCGAGGTCGGCGTACGCGCGGGCGGAGACCAGGCTGCGGATCACGTCCGGGGCCGCACGCACCCATCCGATCCGCAGGCCGGCCCAGAACGCCTTGCTGGCCGAGCCGACCGTGATGACGGTCGAGCCGGCCGGGTCGAAGCTGCACACCGGGCGCGGCATCCCGCCGCGCCCGAACTCCTCGTCGAGCCACAGCTCGGTCATCGTCTCGTCGGCCACGAGGACGGTCCCGGCCGAGCGGGCCGCGTCCACCAGCCGGCGCCGCTGGTCCTCGTCGGCGAGCGCGCCGGTCGGATTGTGGAAGTCGGCGACGACATAGGCGAGCCGGGGCGCGGCCTCGCGCAGGACCTGGCGCCAGCGGTCCATGTCCCAGCCGCTCAGCCCCTCGGCCATGGCGACCGGCACGAGCCGGGCGCCCGCCTCCCGCATCAGCTGGAGGATGTTGGCGTAGGACGGCGACTCGACGGCGATGCGCTCGCCGCGGCCCGCGAAGAGGTGGCAGATCGCGTCGATGGCGCCCATCGCCCCGGTCGTCACCATGATCTGCTCGGGCATGGTGGGGATCCCGCGCGCGGTGTAGCGCTCGGCGATCATCGCGCGCAGGGCCGGCAGTCCGGCCGGGTAGTCGCCGTGCGTGTGGGCGTAGGGCGGCAGCTCCTCCAGCGCGCCCTGCACGGCACGGGTGAGCCACGGCTCCGGGGCCGGCAGCGAGGCGCATCCCAGGTCGATCAGCGAGCCGAGGGCCTCCGGGGGCAGGGGCTCCAGGCCGCGTGCGGGAAGCGGGTTGCCTGCGGGCACGGCGGTCCAGCTGCCGGCGCCGCGCCGGGACTCCAGGAATCCCTCGCTGCGCAGCGCCTCGTAGGCCGCAGCGACCGTCGTACGGCTGACGGAGAGGGCGAGGGCCAGTTCACGTTCGGCGGGGAGCCGAGCAGCCACGGGCACGCGTCCTTCGAGCACGAGGAGCCGGATGCCGTCGGCCAGGGCACGGTAGGCGGGCGGACGGCGCGTGCCGGGGCCGGCCGGACGGTCCTGCTGGGAGGTGAGCTGCCGGGCGAGCTGTGCGGCCCCTACCGCTGAGGTCCACTGCGTCATGACGATCAGTCCACCTTCCCCGAATTGGCCATGGATGGGATCTCATACCAAGCCACAGAGTGTCATGCGCCAGGCCACCGCCACCACCCAGGGGGGTATGTCGTGTCCACTCCGGGCCGTCCCGTAACCACCACCAGCAGCCCCGCATCCGCTCCCAGCAGTCGGGCATCCGCTCCCGGCCGTCTCGGACGGCGTCTGTTCCAGCTGTACACAGGCCTCGCGCTCTACGGCGTGAGCTCCGCACTGCTGGTGCAGGCGGGACTCGGGCTCGAGCCCTGGAACGTCCTGCACCAGGGCCTCGCCGAACTCACCGGGCTCAGCATGGGCCTGGTACTGACGATCGTGGGGGCGGCCGTCCTGCTGCTGTGGATCCCGCTGCGCCAGCGCCCCGGGCTCGGCACCGTGTCCAACGTCCTGGTGATCGGTTTCGCGATGGACGCCACCCTGGCCGTGCTCCCGGAGGTCCACTCCCTGGCGGTCCGGGTGCCCCTGCTCCTCGCGGGCGTCGTGCTCAACGGCATGGCCACCGGCCTCTACATCTCGGCGGCCTTCGGTCCGGGCCCGCGCGACGGCCTGATGACCGGACTGCACCGGCGCACGGGCCGCTCGATCCGGCTCATCCGCACGGCCGTGGAGGTCACGGTCGTCGCGACCGGCTTCGCCCTCGGCGGCACCGTCGGCGTCGGCACCGTCCTGTACGCCCTGTCCATCGGCCCGCTCGCCCAGTTCTTCCTGCGCGTCTTCGCCGCCCCCTCGGCACCGGAGCGCAGCACAATCGTTGCCACCGGGCAACCGGAAGGGGCGATACTGCGTCCGTGACCACCGCGATACGCCACCCCTATCTCGACCACCCGGGCCCCATCGCCTTCGCCCACCGCGGCGGGGCGGCCGACGGGCTGGAGAACACCGTGGCGCAGTTCCGGCGCGCGGTCGACCTGGGCTACCGGTACATCGAGACCGACGTCCACACGACGGCGGACGGCAAGCTCGTCGCCTTCCACGACAGCACCCTCGACCGGGTCACCGACGGCGCGGGCCGTATCGCCGACCTGCCGTGGCAGGACGTGTCCCACGCGCGTGTGGGCGGGCAGGAACCCGTACCGCTCTTCGAGGAGCTGCTGGAGACCTTCCCCGAGGTCCGCTGGAACGTGGACCTCAAGGCGGAGCCGGCCCTGCGGCCCTTCCTGGAGCTGATCGAGCGCACGGACGCCTGGGACCGGGTCTGCGTGGGCTCCTTCTCCGAGGCACGGGTGCTGCGCGCGCAGCGGCTGGCCGGGCCGCGCCTGGCCACCTCGTTCGGCACCCGCGGGGTGCTCAGCCTGCGGCTGCGCTCCTGGGGGCTGCCGGCCTCGGTGCGCCGCTCCGCGGTCGCCGCCCAGGTACCAGAGGCCCAGTCGGGCGTCCCGGTGGTCGACGAGCGCTTCGTCCGCGCCGCCCACGCACGCGGGCTCCAGGTGCACGTGTGGACGATCAACGAACCGGAGCGGATGCACCGGCTCCTGGACCTGGGTGTCGATGGCATCATGACCGATCACATCGACACGTTGCGCAAGGTCATGGAGGACCGCGGCGTCTGGGTCTGAGCGCCCGGGGCGACCGGGCCGCGCCTTCGCACGGCACTTCAGCGGGGAAGCGAGGGCACGGGTGGGCACCGACACCGTGCGGACACAGACGGCCGAGGAGGCCGCTGGACTGCGGCGCGAGCAACACGGCTGGTACGTCTACGACTGGGCGTGCTCGGTCTATTCGACGACCGTTCTCACCGTCTTCCTGGGCCCGTACCTCACCTCGGTCGCCGAGAAGGCGGCGGACGCCGACGGCTATGTGCACCCGCTGGGGGTGCCGGTCCGTGCGGGCTCCTTCTTCGCCTACTCGGTGTCCCTGTCGGTGATCGTGGCCGTCGTGCTGATGCCTCTGGTGGGCGCGGCGGCGGACCGGACCGGCCGGAAGAAACCCCTGCTCGCGGCGGCGGCGTACACCGGCGCGGCCGCGACGACGGGCATGTTCTTCCTGGACGGCGACCGCTATCTGCTCGGCGGCGTGCTCCTCGTGGCGGCCAACGCGGCGCAGTCCGTGGGGATGATGCTCTACAACTCCTACCTGCCGCAGATCGCCCCGCCCGAGGAGCGCGACGCGGTCTCCTCCCGGGGCTGGGCCTTCGGCTACGCGGCGGGCTCCCTGGTCCTCGTGGCCAACCTCGTCCTGTATTCGGCGCACGACTCCTTCGGCCTCTCCGAGACCGCCGCGGTCCGGGTCTGCCTGGCCTCGGCCGGACTGTGGTGGGGCGCCTTCACACTCGTACCGCTGCGCCGGCTGCGCGACCGGCAGGCGCGCGTGGAGCGTGCGCGTGCCACCTCCCCTGGGCTGCGGCAGCTCGCGGCGACCGTCCGGGACATGCGCCGGCACCCGCTGACGCTCGCCTTCCTGCTGGCGTACCTCGTCTACAACGACGGCATCCAGACGGTGATCTCCCAGGCCTCGGTCTACGGCTCCGAGGAACTGGGGCTCGGGCAGTCGACCCTCATCGTGGCGGTGCTGCTGGTGCAGGTGCTGGCAGTGGCGGGCGCGCTCGCGATGGGGCGGCTGGCCCGGACCTACGGGGCCAAGCGGACGATTCTCGGTTCACTCGTGGCCTGGACGGTCACGCTGGGGGCCGGCTACTTCCTGCCGGCCGGGGTTCCGGTGTGGTTCTTCGTGCTGGCCGCCGGGATCGGGCTGGTCCTCGGCGGCAGCCAGGCGCTGTCCCGATCGCTCTTCTCCCACCTCGTGCCGCCGGGCAAGGAGGCCGAGTACTTCTCGGCGTACGAGATGAGCGACCGGGGGATGAGCTGGCTCGGGCCGCTGCTGTTCGGCGTGACCTACCAGCTGACCGGAAGCTACCGCTCCGCGATCATCTCGCTGGTGGCCTTCTTCGTCATCGGCTTCGCCCTGCTCGCGCGGGTTCCGGTGCGACGCGCGATCGACGAGGCGGGCAACCCGGTTCCGGACAGGATTTAGCGCTCAGCGCGAAAGGGCGGTAGTGTACGCGTTTGGCCTGCCAGGCGGACCGTTACTGCGCGTCAAAGATGCCGAAACGCTGGGTGACATCTGCTAGCAGATGTGACAAACCGGGCGCTGGTGGGTACAACAAGGGGCGGCTACGACGGCGACGCACGACCCGGAACGGGACCCGGAACGGGAATCTTTACCGCCGACCGGACGTTGACCGGATGACGACGACAGCGACACCTGTCCTGTGGGCGACAAGCCCGGGAGGCACGATTCATGAGTGAGCGAGCTCTTCGCGGTACGCGCCTCGTAGTGACCAGCTACGAGACGGACCGCGGTATCGACCTGGCTCCGCGCCAGGCCGTGGAGTACGCATGTGAGAAGGGGCACCGTTTCGAGATGCCCTTCTCGGTCGAGGCGGAGATCCCGCCGGAGTGGGAGTGCAAGGTCTGCGGGGCCCAGGCACTCCTCGTTGACGGCGACGGCCCGGAAGAGAAGAAGGCCAAGCCCGCGCGTACCCATTGGGACATGCTGATGGAGCGGCGCACCCGTGAGGAACTCGAAGAGGTCCTCGAGGAGCGCCTGGCGGTTCTGCGCTCGGGGGCGATGAACATCGCTGTTCACCCGCGCGACAGCCGCAAGAGCGCGTAGCGCGAGACACACGAAACCGCGGGCGCCGTACGTGAAGACGTACGGCGCCCGCGGTTTCGTGCTGCCCGGAGAAGGATTTTTGCTGCCCGGAGACAGCCTCGGCTCAGCGGGGCTCAGCGGGGCTCAGCGCGTCAGCGGCGGCCACTGCTCCCCCGGCTCGGACCTGTCCTCCCTGATCACCTCGCCCTGCACCACCTTCCCGTCGGGGCGGTGGATGCGGACCTGCTGGAACGCGTCGCCGAGGCTGCCCGGGGCCGCCTGGCGGAGCCTCCTGTCCAGGGTGCGCTCCGCGTAGCGGCTCACAGCCTTCTGGACCGGCGGGAGCAGCAGGAGCAGGCCGGCCGCGTCGGAGATCAGACCCGGGATGATCAGCAGCAGGCCGCCGAGCATCATCAGGCCGTTGCCGTTGCCGTTGCCGTTGCCGCTCGTCGGCGAGCCGCCGCGCTGCAGCGCCTCGTTGAGTTTCTGGAAGGCGCGCCGGCCCGCTCGTTTGATCACCACGGACCCGGCGACGAGGCCCGCCACCAGGAGCAGGAACACGGTGAGGCCGCCCGCCGCACCGGCGACCTGGATCAGCAGCCAGATCTCCAGCACCAGCCACGCGGCGATCCCCAGCGGCAGGTACCTGCGCAGCCGGGAACGCCGGGGCCGGGCGGTGGACGGAGAAGTGGGAGCACCAGTCGTCATGCCCCCAGTGTGCCTGGACACGGCTCAGCGCGGGATAAGGGGCCGATCAGCCACAGCTGCGACCCGAGGCCGCGAAGCGGCCGCTAGGCCTGCTTGCCCTTGCCCGTGAGCTTGCCGACGCGGTCGCCGACGCCCCAGGCGGTGACCCGCCACAGCGCCTCGACCACGATGTTGCGGCTCATCTTGGAGTCGCCGAGTTCGCGCTCCACGAAGGTGATGGGCACCTCGACCACGTGGTAGCCGGCCTTGACCGCCCGGCGGGCCAGGTCGACCTGGAAGCAGTAGCCCTGCGAGGCGACCTCGGTCAGGCCCAGGCCCTCCAGGGTCTCGCGGCGGAAGGCGCGATAGCCGCCGGTGATGTCGCGCAGTGGCAGGTCGAGGGCGAGGCGGGAGTAGAGGCTGCCGCCGCGGGAGATGAACTCGCGGGACTTGGGCCAGTTCACGACCCGGCCGCCGGGCACCCAGCGCGAGCCGAGCACCAGGTCGGCGCCCTTGAGGGCGGTGAGCAGACGGGGCAGTTCCTCGGGCTGGTGGGAGCCGTCGGCGTCCATCTCGACCAGCACGCCGTAGCCGTGCTCCAGACCCCAGCGGAAGCCCGCGAGGTAGGCGGCGCCCAGGCCCTCCTTGCCCTTGCGGTGCAATACCTGGACGTGGTCGTCCTCGGCGGCCAGTTCGTCGGCGAGCTTGCCCGTGCCGTCCGGGCTGTTGTCGTCCGCCACCAGGACGTGCACCTCGGGGACGGCCCTGCGCACCCGGCCGACGATGGTCTTGATGTTCTCCGCCTCGTTGTAGGTCGGGATGATCACCAAGGCCTTGCCGAGCGGACCGAACTGCCTCCCCTGGGCCTTGGCCGCGAGGGTCCCGTCGCCGTCGTTCACTGCTGCCCCTTCATGTCGTACACAGACGTCCACCATAGTGGCCGCGGCCTGGGATGACGCGACTGCTCGTTCGTACGGTGGTGTCGATTCCTCAAGAGTGGGGTAAGAATGCGCTTTTCGGCATCTTCGTCCCACGACGGATGGGGGCCCGGCGCCCTTCGGGCCGACCTGGGACCCGCCGGCTGCGGGTCGACCTGAAGCCGTTGTCTACTGAGCGCCCGGGCCCCACCCGGGTCACACCTTGCCGACCGGCCGGAACGTTCCCTCGTCGGCGCGGGCGCTGAGCCTGGCTCCCAGTGACGGTGCCCCGGTGCGGCACACCGTCCCTGACCCAGCGGCGCTGCGACGCGTGCGAACACTCCCCGGTAGGGCGTCCGGTGGTGGACTCGGCCGAACCTACCGGCCCCCGGCCGTCGACTGTCAACAGCCGTCTGACCTGCGCCGAAGCCCTCCCGTGCGGGGTGAGCGCGGAGGATGCGCAGGTGGGGCGACGCGGCAGCGGGGAACGATCGCCACCGCGCCACCCCGGGAGATCACTCGCCCGGCCGTACGAACACCGTCCGCCCGCCCACGACGGTGCGCAGACAGACCGGGAGGTCATGCCCCGGCGTCAGGTCGGGCAGACCGGGGGTGCCGGAGCGCGGGTCGGTCGACCAGCGGGCCAGGCGGTCGTCGGGGGCCTGGACGATCAGTTCGTCGGTCCGCCAGACGGCGTAGTCAGCGGGCGCGCCGGGCACCAGGACGCCTGCGTCGTCGCGGCCGATGGCCCGCCAGCCACCGCGCGTGTGCGCGGTGAAGGCTGCACGCACGGAGACCCGGTGCTCGGGGGTGTGGTGGAAGGCTGCGGCGCGGACCGTGCCCCACGGGTCGAGCGGGGTGACCGGGCTGTCGGAGCCGAACGCGAGGGGTACGCCGGCCCTCAGCAGGGCGGCGAACGGGTTGAGGGTGCGGGCCCGTTCCGCGCCGAGGCGCTGGGCGTACATGCCGTCCTCTCCACCCCAGAGCGCGTCGAAGGCGGGCTGGACGGACGCGATCAGGCCCAGCTCGGCGAAACCGGCAACGGTCTCGGGGGTGAGCATCTCGGCGTGCTCGACACGGTGCCGGGCGGCCCGGACGCGGGCGAGGCCGACCTTCCCGGCGGCGGCGCGCACCCCTTCCACGACCGCGTTCACGGCGGCGTCGCCGATGGCGTGGAAGCCTGCCTGGAGCCCCGCCTCGGTGCAGGCGGCGACATGGGCGGCGACGGCGTCGACGTCCAGGTAGGCGGTGCCGGTGTGGCCGGCGTCGGTGTACGGCCGGTGCAGACAGGCGGTGTGCGAGCCGAGGGCGCCGTCCACGAAGAGGTCGCCGGCGGCGCCGTGGGCGCCCAGGTCACGGGCCTTGTCGACGTTCTGCTCGGCCCAGTAGCCGACGACGCGCGGTCCCGGCACCTCGCCGGCCAGCTTCAGCAGGTCCGTGAAGTCGTCCTCGGAGGAGATCTGCGGGCCGCCGCACTCGTGCACCGAGCCGATGCCGAGGGAGGCGCCGTGGGCGAGCGCGGTGCGCTGGGCCTCGGCGCGCTGGGCGGGGGTGACGGCGGCGAGCGCGGCTTCGCGTACGGCGTGGTGGGCGTCGCGGGTGAGCGGTGCGTCCGCGCGGCCGATGTCGCCTGGCACCAGGTCCAGCAGGGCGGTGGTGACGACCGCCGAGTGGACGTCGATGCGCGAGAGGTACAGGGGGCGGCCGCCGGTGGCCGTGTCGAGTTCGGCACGCGTCGGCGGACGGCCGCCGGGCCAGCGGGCGGCGTCCCAGCCGTGGCCGAGCAGGACCCGGTCGTCCGGGCGGGCGGCGGCGAAGTCGCGGACCAGCGCGAGGGCCGCCTCCAGGGACGGCGCGTCGGACAGGTCCAGACCCGTCAGGGCGAGGCCCGTGGCGGTGGTGTGCACATGGGCGTCGGTGAAGGCCGGGGTGACCAGGGCGCCGTCGAGGTCGATCACCTCGTCCACGCCGTCGGCGAAGGCGTCGGCGGCACCCTCGGAGCCGACCCAGGCGACCTGGCCGCGCTCCACCACCATCGCGGTGGCGAAGGGGTCGGCGGGGCTGTGGACCTCTCCGCGGCGCAGGAGGACGGTCTCGGGGTCGGCGGACTGCTCACTCATGACCGACAGTCTCTCGCGTGCGCGGAGTGCGCCGGGCACCGGGGCGGGGCCCGTCAGACCTTCGGGGGACGCGCCTCGTAGGGGGTCGACAGCACCACGGTGGTGCGCGTGGAGACCCCGGCCAGGCTGCGCACCCGGGCGAGCAGTTCCTCCAGCTCGTGCGGGGTGGCCACGCGCACCTTGAGGATGTAGTTCTCGTCGCCGGCGACGCTGTGGCAGGCCTCGATCTCGGGGACGCCGGCGAGGCGGTCCGCGATGTCGTCGGGGGCGCTGGGGTCGAAGGGCTTCACCGAGATGAACGCCGTCATGGGCAGCCCGACGGCCTCGGGGTCGACGACCGCGGCGTAGCCGCGGATGACGCCACGCTGTTCGAGCCGGCGCACCCGCTGGTGCACGGCCGACGTGGACAGGCCCGTGGCCTTGCCCAGGTCTGTGTAGCTCATCCGCCCGTCCTTGACGAGCAGCTGCACGATCTGACGGTCCAGCTCCTCCATGGCGCCAAAACCTACAGTGCGCGTGATCTCCTCGGATACCCGAGCAACGCAGGTCATGCCCGGGTTGTGATGTGCCCGAGAGCTGCCTGTGCGCCGTCCGAGGGGCAAAACTGGGGCGGCCGGCGCGGGACGAACACCATCGCACCGGGCATCTGCGTGCGGCATGTGACGAACGCCACAGCGCTCGAACGGGCTCCGTGATGTTCTCGTGATTACCGCCGAGAGCGGACGGGAAGTGCTTGGTGTGGTCGAGGCCGCAGTGCCTTCACGGCCCAGCCTTAGGGGGAGAAACCCATGCAGAGTCTTAAGCGCCCTGGTCGTTCCGCGTCCAAGCGGCAGCAGTCGGTGGTCGAGCCCGAGCCGGAGGGCGTCGAACCCGACGTCGACGAGATCGAGGAACTCGACGCCTACGACACCCTTGAGATGTACCGGGTGATCTGCCCGGACTGCGCGCAGCCGATCGCGCTGCTCGCGGACGAGGAGATCCTGCCGGAGCACGCGCTGTGCGCCTCACCGTGGAACCCGTTCGGACTCACGGTCTGTGCGGGCACGGGCCGTACGGCGACCGATGCCCGACCTGCGGACGAGTCCTTCGCACCGCAGGAGCAGGACACGGCCCTGCTGCTCACGCTCCCCCAGGGGCTGGACTGGCGGACGCAGCCCTTCTCGCACGTCGGCGGCCCGGGCTCGCGCCCGATGCATGTGCCGGCGATGCGCCAGCACGCCGCCTGAGTCCCTCCGGACCGGCCCGGCTCAGTCCCAGTAACTGCCCTGCACCAGGGCGCGCAGACTGCCGTGGTGCAGGATCAGTGTGTCCGGGTCCGCCGGGACGGCGACCTCTCCGAAGTACGCCTGGCGGTAGGCGATGCGCAGCATGACGATCGCGTGCCGCAGGGCCGCGTAGAGGATGTGGAACTCCATGTCCCGCGGGGTGTGGCCGGTCAGCCGGGCGTAGCGGGCTTCGACGCGGTCGCGGCGCAGGAAGTCCGGCAGCCCGCGCTGTCCGGAGGACACCGTGAGGTCCTGGAAGAAGCGGTGCAGGTAGACGGTCCAGCCGAGGTCCACCTCGCGCGGGGCGAGGGCCGCCATCTCCCAGTCGAGGACGGCGACGGGGTCGAATCCGTCGTAGACGACGTTCCCGATGCGCGCGTCACCCCAGTTCAGGACGGGCGTGCCGGGCTCGCGCGGCCACAGCTGCTCCAGCCGGTCGAACGCGGCCTCGATGAGGGGCGAGCGGGCAAGCCCGTCGATCACCCAGGAGTAATAGGCCCGTTGGCCCGTCACATGCCGGCGCAGGGCGTCGCCTCGGCCGGGCAGCGCGAGGAACTCGGCCTGTGAGGGCGGGACTTGGTCGTGCAGCCGGGCGAGCAGACCCACCGTGGCGGATTCCAGCTGCTCGCGCTCCGCGTCGCTCGCCGCGTGCAGCCAACTGCCCCCGTACGTGTACGGCATGACGTCCGGAGGCACGCGACCCGCCACCCGTTCCATGACGAAGAACGGCGCCCCGAGCGGTTCCGGGTCCTCCTCCAGCCACAGCACGCGGGGCACCGGCAGGTCGGTGTGGTCGGCCACGAGCCGCAAGGTGCGGTACTGGCGGGCCATGTCGTACTCCGGGAAGACGGTGTACGCCGCCGGGTCCGCCGCGAGCCGCAGGGCGCAGGCACGCAGCGGTGGCCGGGGATGCTCGATGTCGAACAGCAGGGTCTCGCTGGACATGCCGTTGGAGGCCGGGACGGTGACGCCGACCGCCTTGGCACCGGGCAGCCGGGAGCCGAGCCAGACCGTCAGGCGCCGGCCGAGTTCCTCGGGGTCCCGGGTGCTGGTGCGTGGACGCGGTGCCGTGGCCATCCCGCCCCTCCTTCAGGGTGCGACCGAGTCGAAGCCGGTGAACCCGCTCGGGTCGTGCCGGCCGAACGAGCCGTGCTCGAAGATGCCGTAGCCCGTCCGGCCCTCCATGCGGAACCGGGCGGAGTGGTCGGTGACGCCGTAGGCGGCGCGGGGGTGCGGTGCCGACAGGTCGTAGGTGCGACGGTCGGTCCACGCCCGGCCCTGCCAGGTTCCGTGCTGCCAGTCGTCCGCCGGCGCATAGCCGGCGCCGATCGCGAGCGGCGAGGAGGCCAGGATCTCCGCCTCCACTTCCAGCGGCTTGCGCGGATCACCCAGGTGCAGGACCGCACGCTCGGGGCGGCGGGTGCCGGAGCGATACGTGATCTCGGCCTGGGGCCAGCCCAGTTGACGGTCGCGACGGCCGGGGCGTACCAGGGTCGCGTCGTTCAGGGAGCGGTGGCCGTCGGCGTCCTCCTGGGTGATGACCATCAGGAAGCGGTCCTCGAAGCGGACCGGGCACCAGATCCAGTGGAAACCCTCGGTCGGGTGGTCCTGGGCGAGCCGCCCGCCGTCCTCCCCGGGGACCGGCCGCACGCCCCAGCTGCGGTCCCGGGTGCCGGTCCAGTCCTGAGCGGTGACGTCGAACCGCGCACCGCCCGCCCGGATCACGCCCTCCACCGTGCCCGCCTGGACGAATCTGCGCCCCTCCAGGGTGAGCCGGTCGCCCCGGCGCTGGAGGTGGTGGGGCTCCCAGAGGGCCGGGAAGGCGGCGGTCCACGTGAGGTCGTACGACAGTTCGTCCTCGCAGACCAGGCGCAGCCGCCGGAGCGGCTCCTGGACCTCGATGCGCAGCGGGCCGACGGCGAGCCGCATCCGGTCCTCGCCGAGCGCGTCCGAGGCCCGGACGGCGTGCAGGGTGTCCCCGGTGCGCAGGGTCGCGTAGGCGTCGATCACGCCCAGATTGGGGTAGACGCCCAGGCCGAGGATGAGCAGGGCGCGGCCGGTGTGGTCGAAGACGTGGAAGATGCAGCGGTCATAGGCGTTCCGGTCCCCGGTCGCCACGTGCTTCATGGACAGCGGCACCTGGTGCACGGGGTACTCGTCGAGTGCGATGGGACGGTCGTCGGCCACGGACACCCCCTGGGAGACGGTCCGCTGACGGTACGTCAGACACCCTGAGGAGACCAGAGCGGGAACCGGACGTCCGTGAACTCACGCTCGATTCCGGGGAGCGGTGACCTGTCCCCAGTCCGCCGCGTTGCCCAGGTATGACCCCCACGTACACGGCGACCGGGCGTCAACGCCGCATCTTCGTGCCCCGTCCCGCAGAATCGGTTCCGCCGCCTCTGCCGCAGGACCCGCCCATCTACCGCGATCTGATGCGCGCCTGGGCCGACCGGGGCCGCATGCTGCCGGGCCGCCACGACCCGGAGTGGGTCAGGCTGGCGACCCCGACGGTCCTGCGGGGGCAGTTCAGCGACCCTCCGGTCCTGCCACGTGACGGGCGATGACCATGCGCTGGATCTGGTTGGTGCCCTCGACGATCTGCAGGACCTTGGCCTCGCGCATGTAGCGCTCGGCCGGGAAGTCGGCGGTGTAGCCGTAGCCGCCGAGTATCTGCACGGCGTCCGTGGTGACCTTCATGGCCGTGTCCGTGCAGTGCAGTTTGGCCATGGCCGCCTGCTTGGCGAACGGCTTGCCCGCGTCGCGCAGCCGGGCGGCCGCGAGGTACAGCGCGCGGCCGGCCTCGATCTGGGTCGCCATGTCGGCGATCATGAAGCGCAGGCCCTGGAAGTCGCCGATCGGGTGACCGAACTGCCGGCGCTGGGAGGCGTAGGCGATCGCCTCGTCGAGCGCCGCCTGGGCGAGTCCGACGGCGCAGGCCGCGATGCCGAGGCGGCCGGAGTCGAGGGCGGACAGGGCGATGGAGAAACCCTGGCCCTCCTCGCCGATGCGCCGCTCGCCGGAGACCCGGACGCCGTCGAGGTGCACCTGGGCGGTCGGGCTGCCCTTCATGCCCATCTTCCTCTCGGGCACCGCGGCGCTCAGCCCCTCGGCGTCGCCCGGCACCAGGAACGCGGTGATCCCCCGCGGACCGTCCTCCCCGGTGCGGGCCATCACGGTGTAGAAGTCGGCGATCCCACCGTGGGTGATCCAGGCCTTGGTGCCGGTGATGACCCAGTGGTCGCCGTCCCGGACGGCCTTGGTGCGCAGGGAGGCCGCGTCCGAGCCGGAGGCCGGCTCGGAGAGGCAGTAGGCGCCGAGCAGGCCACCGCCGAGCATCGCGGGCAGGCGCTCGACCTGCTGCTGCTTGGTGCCGTACGCGGCGAGGGCGTAGGAGGCGAGCGTGTGCACGCTGACACCGAGGCCGACGGTCAGGCGGGCCGCGGCCAGTTCCTCCAGGACCTGGAGGTAGACCTCGTAGGGCTGGTCGCCGCCGCCGTACTCGGAGTCGTACGGCAGGCCCAGCAGGCCCGCGTCCGAGAGCAGGGTGAAGACCTCGCGCGGGAAGCGTCCGGCGTCCTCCTCCTCGGCCGCCTTCGGCGCGATCTCGCGCTGTGCGATCTCACGGACGAGCGCGAGCAGATCGCGCGCCTCCTCCGTGGGCAGTTGACGCTCCACCGGCTGCGGGTCGCGGTCGGACATGGCGTCGGTCTCCTCCCTGTCGGGCACTGGCGGCCCGGCCCGTTGGGTGAGGGCGGCTCCGCCTGATCGTTCCGATTCGGCCGAGGGCGCCCGCTTCCGGGTCTCGGAAGCTGCTGACCAGCGGCTCTGCGGTGAGTATGCCCGATCGGCGACCTCTCGTCACCAGTTAACGACCGCTTACTTCAAGAATCCAGCCGGAACGCTCCGCATCCCCGAAATTGGTCCGAACCATTGACGCAGTGGTCTAGTCCTCCTACTGTGCATTGCCAACGCTTTACCGCGTTCATGCCAATCGGCGCGCGTTCCCCTCTCCCCCACGAGGAGCCACCCGATGCACACTCCCCACCGTCCCCGCGCCCGTTTCCGGGCGCTCGTCGCCGCCGCGTGTTCCGCCGTCCTGGGCGCCGGGCTGCTGGCCGGCGCGGGAACGGCGACCGCTGCCGCACCGGCCGCCCCGCAGCTCAAGGCGGGGTCCAAGGTCGTCGGCTACTTCACCGAATGGGGCACCTACGACCGCAAGTACTACGTCAAGAACATCGAGACCTCGGGCTCCGCGGCCAAGCTGACCCACATCAACTACGCGTTCGGCAACGTCACCGGCGGCAAGTGCGCCCTGGGCGACTCCTACGCGGCCACCGACCGCGCCTACACCGCCGCCGAGTCCGTCGACGGCGTCGCGGACACCTGGGACCAGCCGCTGCGCGGCAACTTCAACCAGTTGCTGAAGCTGAAGAAGAAGCACCCCGGCCTGAAGGTCCTCTGGTCCTTCGGCGGCTGGACCTGGTCCAACGGGTTCGGCGAGGCCGCGAGGAACCCTGCCGCCTTCGCCCAGTCCTGCTACGACCTGGTGAAGAACTCCAAGTGGGCGGGCGTCTTCGACGGCATCGACATCGACTGGGAGTACCCGAACGCCTGCGGCAACACCTGTGACACCAGCGGCCGGGAGGCGTTCAAGAACGTCATGGCCGCCCTGCGGTCCAAGTTCGGTTCCGGCAGCCTGGTCACCGCGGCGATCACCGCCGACGCAAGCAGCGGCGGCAAGATCGACGCGGCGAACTACGCGGGAGCGGCCCAGTACGTCGACTGGTACAACCCGATGACGTACGACTTCTTCGGCGCCTGGGACGCGGCCGGCCCGACCGCCCCGCACTCCGCGCTGAACTCCTACTCGGGCATCCCGAAGGCGAACTTCTACACCTCGGCGACCATCGCCAAGCTCAAGGGCCTCGGCATCCCGGCCTCCAAACTGCTGCTCGGCATCGGCTTCTACGGGCGCGGCTGGACCGGCGTGACGCAGGCCGCACCCGGCGGCACGGCGACCGGCCCGGCGGCGGGGACGTACGAGCAGGGCATCGACGACTACAAGGTGCTCAAGACCAAGTGCCCGGCGACCGGCACGGTGGGCGGCACGGCCTACGCCAAGTGCGGAAGCAACTGGTGGAGTTACGACACCCCGGCGACCATCGGCACGAAGATGACCTACAAGAACGCCCAGGGCCTCGGCGGCACCTTCTTCTGGGAGCTGAGCGGCGACACCTCGAACGGTGAGCTGATCAAGGCGATCAACTAGCCCCGGGACGGGGGCCGGGAGCGGAGGACCACGAGCCTCCGCTCCTCGCCGTCAGCCGTCGCGGCGGGCCTGCGGTGGGGCCGGATGGGCCGGGTCCAGTTCCTCGATGGCGCGCAGGGCTCCGCCGAGGGTCTTCACCAGCAGGTCGCGCATGGTGTCGCGGGAGAGCCCGGGCCGGTCGATCCAGTCGAGAGTGGCCCCCTCGACACTGCACACCCAGGAGAACAGGCCCATGCGGGCCAGCGGGGCGATGTCGCTGCGGCCGTAGGCCCCTTCGGCGATGGTGGCGACGATCGCCTCGCGCACGCCGTCCCGGATGGCGTGCACCTCGGTGTCGAAGCCGACCCCGCCGCTGACGATGGTGCGGTAGGCCGCCTGGTGGTGCTCGGCGAAGCGCAGGTAACTGTCGACCGTGCGGTGGACTCGGCTCACGGCGGGCAGTTCGAGGCCGCTCGCGGCGAAGGTGACCAGATCGGCGACGGAGTCCTGGATGATCGCCAGGTAGTAGCCGCGCTTGGACTGGAAGTAGTAGTAGATCAGCCCCTTGGCGACATGCGCCTGGCGGGCGATGTCGTCCATGGACAGCGCGTCGTAGGACGTGTCGGCGAACAACTTTCGCCCGATGGCGATCAGTTCGGCGCGACGCGCCACGGAACGCTCGGTGCCGCGCGCCCGGGGACGGACGGCGGCACGCTGTTGACGCATATTCAATTTCGACCCTGGTCTAGGCGGTCGGCGGGACATCCGCAGTATGTCAGAACATGCCGATCGCGCAGGGAGTCGGGTCAGAGCAGGCCGAGCCGGGTCACGAGCATCGCGACCACCACGACGAGCACCCAGCCCATGACGTGCTCGAGGATCTTCGGGCCGTCTTCCTTGGGCCCGCCGGTGCGGACGCGGGTGGCGGTGGCCGGGTGTGCGGTCATGGTTTCTCACTAAGGTCGGACGTACGGAGTGGAATCCCCCCACCCATTTGTCCACCTTGCCACCCGCGACGGCGTTTGCGGCGGAGACGTTGCTCACACAGGTCGGGTCAGCGCACGCCCACCGCCTCGAGCGCCCTGCGCTGGCGCGGGTTCGGGTGGGCCGGGAAGTAGAGGTAGCAGACCCCTCCGGTGCCGGAGACGACCTTCCCGGAGGCGTTGTACCGCTTGGTGCGCAGCCAGATGTTCTCGAACTCCCGCCGCAGATAGACCCGACGTACCGCCGCGTCGTCGGCCGAGGCCGGGTCGTTGGCGATCACGTCGCCGTCCGCGGTGAAGCCGATCACGGTCATCAGGTGACCGGAGGTGCCATAGCCGGCGCCGGTCAGCTCGGTCTTCAGGAAGGACTGGGACGTTATGGCCGGGATGCCGGCCGCGATCAGCCTCTCCAGCTCGGTCAGCGAGGCGAGCCGGGTGACCACGCCCTGGAGGTCCTTGAACGTGGCGGCGTAGGCGGCGTTGAAGGGCCAGTTGCCGCAGCCCTGGTACTGGTGGTCGTAGGTGAAGCGGGCCGCGTGGTCGACCTGCGGGTCGGCGTAGGACGGATCGACCCAGGACAGCTGCTCGGGAGTGAGGCGGCCGCCCCAGTACTCGACGATCATCTGCGAGGAGGTGGGGCTGCACCAGGCCTCGCCGCCGTTGTCGTACTCGGGGTACTGGCCCTTGTGGATCTCCTGCGAGTAGCGCGGGACGCCCAGTTCCGCGGCGAGCCCGGGGACGGAGGCCGGGACGGTGAAGCGGTCGGGGATGTCGGAGCCCATGGCACCGAGCCGCCAGACCGTCGGGGTGAGCCGGGTGCCGGGCTTGCGGTAGAGGGTCAGGCGCAGCCGGTACGAGGCCAGGCGCAGACCGGTGCTCGCGTCGTCGATGGCGAAGGTGTCGGTCCAGATCGTGCTCCTGCCGTCGCTCTGGTCGTCCACCGAGGTCCGCTTGATGTCCTGGTCCCCGGCCGCCCAGCGGCCCATCACGTACCAGGGGCTGTCGGTGCCGTCGGAGTACGTGCCCTGCAGTTCGACCTGGAGCCAGGTGCCGTCGGGGGTGCGGGCGTTCCAGGAGGCGACGGCCTCGGTCGCGGGCGCGGCGAGCCGGTGGACCGGTGAGGTCCAGGTCGCGTACTCCCAGGTGGCGGTGGTGCCGGTGTGCGGGTCGGTGTAGTCGGTGCGGCCGGCGGCGGCACCGATCTCGACACCCGGGCGGCGACCGGGGACGGCCCGCACCCCCTGCGCGGTGCCGCGGCGCCAGTCGCGGTACGTGGTCCAGGCGTGGTGGTCGATCGGGCGGACCGGCGCCTGGGCGGGTTCGTCGGTGTCGGCGACGGAGGCCGGTGCGGCGGCCGCGGGCACCGCTCCTGAGGCGACCGCGGCGACCACGGCGGCGGTGAGAACGGTACGGCGGGACGGCTGTTGGGCTCTGCTCATGAGCGCGGTTACCCCCAGGTGTCCGGGCTGGTCCGGTGTGGTTGTGCGCCAACTATGAAGGAGACGGCATGCCCCTGCCAGCACTTGTGCGCATGGCGCGCCACCAATATTGGTCTGGTCCACTGGAGTGATCCCTGCGGACACGGGACGGCCCCGGCGCGGGCGCAGTGCCGTACGCCGGGGCCGTGGCCGGTGAGGGTCAGACGAGGTCCATCGCGGCGACCTCGTCGGGGCGGCCGTAACTGACCGGGCCCTGGAAGCGGCGGCGGGCGGTGGCGAACCACCAGACCGTGGCCACGATCAGGACGACGGCCAGCGCGATCGGCGCGTAGTTGAAGGAATCGACAGTGATCGGCGAGGCCTGCGGCAGCATGAACAGCACGCTGCTGAGCAGGATCCAGATCACCGCGAGCCAGCCGATCGGCTTGCCCCAGCGGCCCAGGTGCCAGGGGCCGGGCTGGAACGCGTCGCCGAGCCGCAGCCGGAGGAAGATCGGCACGGCGTAGGCGAGGAAGAGACCCACCACGTTGACGCTGACGATGGCGGTGAACGCCGTGTGCGACCACCAGCCCGGGACGACCAGGGCGAGCGAGCAGGCCACCGCGAGCCACACGGCCTTCACGGGCGTACGGGTGCGCGGGGAGACCGAGTGCCACAGGCGCGAGCCGGGCATGGCGCCGTCCCGGGAGAAGGCGAAGATCTGCCGGGTGTTGCTGGTGAGATTGGCGAGACCACAGAAGAGCATCGCGCCGATCACGACGAGGAGCATCGCCTTGGCGGTGCCGAGGCCGAGCCCGTCGATCAGAATCTGGACGGGCGGGGCGGAGGAGCCCGCCACCTTGGCGTAGTCGCTAATGCTGTAGACCAGTGCCAGCATCAGGATCAGGCCGGTGATCGCCGAATAGCCGATGGCGCGCGTGATGCCCTTCGGCGCGTTGACCGTCGCGCGGACCGTTTCCTCGGACATGTGGAAGCTGCCGTCGAACCCGGTGAAGGTCCAGCTGGTCACCAGCAGACCGAGCATGCCGCCGTAAAGTCCGCTCGTGAAGCCGGTGTTGTTCTCGAAATGCGTCACGAACGACGCCGACTGATGATGGTCGGGCATCACTATGAGTGTACTGACGATCACCACGAGTCCGATCAGCAGCCACCACACGGAAATCCGGTTCAGCAGGGCGACGAGCTGGACGGTGTAGGTGTTGGCGAGGCCCTGGAGCACGATGATCACGGCTGTGATCAGGACCGTCTGGTGCGCGGTCGGCCGGTACGAGGACCACTGCAGGGCGACGAAGGCCTGGATGAACGTGGCCGCCGCGTAGCCGGTGGCGGCGGTACCGCCGATCTGGCCCACGAAGTTGAGCCAGCCGGTGAACCAGGACCAGGCACCCTTGTGCCGCTTGGCGAGTTTACCCGCCGAGAAATACAGCGCACCGCTCGTCGGATAGGCGGAAGCGACCTCGGCCATCGCGGCGCCGATGAACAGCACCATGACGGAGACGCCGACCCAGCCGAACACGAGAATGCGGGGGCCGCCCGCGTTCATTCCGTATCCGAAGGACGAGAAAATACCCGAAAGGATATTGATGATAGTGAAGGAGATAGCGAAGTTGTCGAATGCCTGGAAGCGTCGGGTTAGTTTTCGTGGATAACCCATCGCATGCAGGGTCGCGTCGTCGTCGAGCACGACCTTGTCTTCCTCCCCGCGAGCCTTCGCCCGTGGAGTCGATGTCCGTTCCGACACAGTTCGACCTTTCTCTCGGTGGGACAGAGCACGTACGGGTTCAGGCGGGTCCCGGCACGGGCAGGCCGCAGGCGCGCCGGGCCCGGGAGAGCTGCTCGGCGGGGTCACCGAAGGCGCTCCAGGGCATGCGCGAGGCGTACGGGCCCATCGCCGCGAAGACCGCCCGGGCCTCGAACTCGCGCTGGGCCATGACCAGCGCGTGCGCGAGGTAGGCCAGGTCGAGCACCGGGGTGAAGCGGTATCCGGCCGCTGCGGGCAGCCAGTTGTGATAGATCGCCAGCGCGGTGGAGCGCCACTGGGGCTGCTCCCAGACCCGGTCGGCGAGCAGTTGGGTGGGGTTGTAGCTCTCCACCAGGGCCACCAGTGGCAGCAGCCGGAGGGCGGAGTCGGCGGGCGCCCGCTGGCTGAGGAAGGCGGCCACGTCCCAGGCTGCGTTGACCGAGCCGCCGTAGCGCGTGAAGAAGAACGACAGGAAGCGGTGGTGGCCCTCGCGGTGCCACGGATCCAGGGACAGGACGTGGGCGAACAGCTGCCAGGGCCCGGGTGGGGCGGTGAGAAGCCCCTGCGGGGCGGGGTCGCGCAGCCGGTGCAGCCGGGCCATGGTCAGCTTGGCGACCCAGGGCGTGGGATCGTCGGGAGCCATGACGGCGGCCCGGTCGCAGGCGGTCAGCGCGATCCGCTCCAGCGCCTCGGCCCGCTCGTCGTGCGCGTCGGCGGCGCGCATCGCGCGTTGCACCGCGACCCGGGCCCACATCAGCGCCGCCTCGGGGGTCGGCTCCTCGGCCAGCCAGCGTTCGACCAGGTCACTGCCGGCGGCCTCGGAGGCCAGTACCAGCGAGCGATGGGCGCGCAGGGCGAAGTCGGAACGCGTCTCGGCAAGCGCTTCCGACGCGTATCGATAACGGCCCGCCCGCACATCGACGCATACGCTCGCCAGGACACGGTCGTCGGCCGCCGGATGCCATACATAGTGCCCTTCGAATAACTCCGCGGCCATGTCCCCCTGTCCGTCCCCGTCAGATGCGTCCCAGTTGCGCAGGAGGCACTTTACTCAGCAGTCGCCCCACCGGGAACGCCGGGTTTCACCTATCGGTCGGCGGATGGGAAATATTAATCCGTTCGATTGACCGGCAGTCAGCCAGTAGTTCAAGAAGTGACTTTTCCGGGCCCCCCGGGTCCAGTGCCTATGGGCCTCTATTAGACTGTTTCCGGAAAACACCCCACACCGCACCACACCTCAGGAATCGCCATTCACGACCTCGCCGCCCGGCTGCGCGGGCTCCCCCCGTCCGTGGGACCGGTGCGACTGATCGCCGTCGACGGGCATGCCGGCTCCGGAAAGTCCACCTTCGCCGAACGGTTGGCCGCGGCGCTGGGTGGGGCGCCGGTGCTGCACCTGGACGACATCGCCAGCCACGAGCAGCTCTTCGGCTGGACCGACCGGTTCCTGGCCCAGGTGATCGGCCCCCTCTCCCACGGCGAGAGCGCGTACTACACCCCGTACGACTGGCGCGCCCGCACGTTCGGCCCGCCGCAGCCGCTGCCGATCGCCCCCGTGGTCGTGATCGAGGGGGTCGGCGCCGGCCGCCGGGCCCTGCGGCCGTATCTGGCTCGGCTGCTGTGGATGGAGCTGCCCCGGGAGGAGTCCTGGGCGCGAGGCAGGCAGCGGGACGGAGCGGAGCAGCGGGAGTTCTGGGCCGGGTGGGTCGAGGCCGAGCGGGCGCACTTCGCCGCCGATCCCTCGCGCCCCCATGCCGATCTCCTGGTGCACCAGAGGCCGGAGGGGTACGCGGTGCTGCCGGGGCCCGCGAACACCCCTGGACCGGACCAGGATGTCACCCACGGTGACGGATCGTCCGCGATGTGCTGAACTTGTGAAGACCCTTGCGGGGGAACTTCTTTGAGAGCTCCAACGGCGCTTGACCCGGGGACCGTACAGGTCTTACGTTCTCAATGTGCGGCCATTCGAAGCCGCCCACCTACGCGAAGCCCCCGGTTGTTCCCCCGTGATCGGGGGCTTCGTTCTGCCCGCGTCCCGTTTTCCGGGCGCCCCGCGCACCGATCCGCTCACCCTCGGTCACTGTTTCGTGTGCGCCCCGTCTGCTCCCACCTCGCCAAACGGCCCGTGCGGCACCCTTCGGCGCGCGGTCGTCCCACGGGTACGATGCCCTCGGTGCGACCTTCGAGCGGCTGCCTCGCGCACCTGCAACTCCGGTCCGCGGCACAGCGGTTCGACCGCGGCGGCCGCCGGGCGACTGCCCGGCGGTGAACCAACGGGGGCACGGTCTGTGGGGGACGTGATGGACTTCGGCACGCAGGGCCCCGAGGCCCCGGCCGACCTCGCCTGGCTGCGAGGTGTGGACGCCTACACGATGGGTGCCTATCCGCAGGCGGAGGAGGAGTTCCGCGCCGCGGCGCGGATGGATCCGGGGATGGCCGACGCCTGGCTCGGGCTGCACGCGCTCCGGGTGGACACGACCACCGCGCTGCTCAGGATGTTCCGGCACCGGGACCGCTTCGGGGAGCAGCGCGCCCGGCACCGCCGGACCCTCAACTCCTGGTACTGGCTGGGCTGGTGGGTGCAGCCGGTGCTGGAGAGCCCCCGCGATCTGCTGCTGGCGCACGCCTCGCACTGGCTGGACGGCCGGCACGTCCCGGAGCTGGACCGGGCGCTCGCCGGGCTGCCCCCGGTCGACACCGACCCGCAGGTCCGCTTTCTGCACTCCTGCCGCGCCTATCTCGTCAAGGACTGGGACCAGTTGGTCCGGCACACCGATCCGCTGCTCGACGATCCCCTGCTCGGCATCGAGGCGGGCCTGTTCGGGGGCATGGCCCGGGTGCGGCTGGAGATGTACGGGCAGGCCGAGCCGCTGCTGTCGGCGGCCCTGATGCGGTGCCGCAGCGAGCAGCCGCAGCGCAAGGAGCTGCGGTACTGGCTGGCGCGAGCGCACGAGGGGACCGGGCGCAGTGCCGCGGCACTGCCGTTGTACCGCGCGGTGCACCGGGTCGACCCGGCGTTCATGGACACCTCGGCCCGGCTCGCCGCGATCGCCGAAGGGGACGGGTACGACGATGCGGCGGACCTCGCGGCGATCACCCTGACCGGGGCCGGTGCCGACGCCGTGGACGGGCCGGACGGGTTCGATCCGCTCTTCGGCGGCGAGGGGCGCGATCTGCGGCTGCCGGAGCCGGACCTGCCGACCGGGCCGCTGCCGTCGGTCCCCGATCCCGCGGTGCGCGTGAAGAGCGGTGTGCCGTCCTCGCTCCTGCCGGCGGGGCCGACCGACCCCGTGTTACTCGAGGAGGCGCTCGCCGAGCTGGAGCGCATGGTGGGGCTCGAGCCGGTCAAGCGCCAGGTCAAAGCGTTGTCGGCGCAGTTGAACATGGCGCGGCTGCGGGCCGGCCAGGGGCTGCCGGTGCAGCCGCCGAAACGGCACTTCGTCTTCTCCGGGCCCTCGGGGACCGGCAAGACCACGGTCGCCCGGATCCTGGGCCGGGTCTTCTACGCGCTGGGCCTGCTCGGCGGCGACCATCTCGTGGAGGCCCAACGGGCCGATCTCGTCGGGGAGTATCTGGGGCAGACGGCCGTGAAGGCCAACGAGCTGATCGACTCCGCGATCGGCGGGGTGCTGTTCGTGGACGAGGCGTACTCGCTGTCCAACTCCGGGTACGGCAAGGGGGACGCGTACGGGGACGAGGCGCTGCAGGTGCTGCTGAAGCGCGCCGAGGACAACCGGGACCACCTGGTGGTGATCCTCGCCGGCTACCCGGAGGGCATGGACCGGCTGCTCGCCGCGAATCCCGGGCTGTCCTCCCGCTTCACCACCCGGGTGGACTTCCCCTCCTACCGGCCGCTGGAGCTCACCGAGATCGGGAAGGTGCTCGCGGCGGAGAACGGGGATCTGTGGGACGTGGAGGCGCTGGAGGAGCTGCGGTCCATCGCCGGGCATGTGGTCGATCAGGGGTGGATCGACGAGCTGGGGAACGGGCGGTTTCTGCGGACGCTGTACGAGAAGAGCTGCGCATACCGGGATCTGCGGTTGTCCGCGTATCCCGGTGCGCTGTCGCGGGAGGACCTTGCGACGCTGCGGCTGCCGGATCTGATGCAGGCCTACGGGGAAGTGCTGTCGGGCCGCGGGCCGCACGGTCCGTCGGCCATGTGAGTGCGGTGGGCGGCTGCCGGGCGGGGGTGGGCACGCCAGGGCCTGTCCGGCGGGACCGCGACTCCCCAGGGGCGCGGGGCACTGCGCGACCGGCCCCCGCGCCCGCAGGCGGGGACGGCGCTACGTGGCCAGGGCTTCTTCCGGTTCCCCGCTTGCCCTCGGCTCGGAGAGCCTCGGTTCCGGTGTCCGCCGGTGTGCCGGGTCGCGGACCTCGCCCACCAGGAGTTCCAGTACGTCCTCCAGGGCGACCAGGCCGAGCACCTTGCCGGAGGCGTCCGCCACCTGGGCCAGGTGGGTCGCTGCTCGGCGCATGACCGTGAGGGCGTCGTCCAGGGGGAGTTCCGAGCGCAGGGTGGTCATCGGGCGCCAGACGTGCTGGGGGACGGCCCGGTCGGAGTCCTCCACGTCTAGGACGTCCTTGACATGGACGTAGCCCATGAACGCACCCGTACCGGCCGCCACCGGGAAGCGGGAGTAGCCTGTGCGGGCCGTGAGGCTGACGATCTCTCCCGGCGTGACCGCCGGAGTCACCGTCACCAGGGACTCGCGCCGCAGCAGGACGTCCGTCACCGGGCGGGAGCCCAGTTCCAGGGCGTCCTCCAGGCGCTCCTGCTCCTCGGGATCGAGCAGGCCCGCCTGACCGGAGTCCTCCAGCAGACGGTTCAGCTGCTCGCTGGTGACGACCGCCTCGACCTCGTCCTTCGGCTCGACACGGAAGAGCCGCAGGATCCCCTGGGCGCAGGCGCCGAGGGCGACCGTGATCGGCCCGCACAGGCGGGCGAAGGCGACCAGACCGGGGCTCAGCCACAGCGCGGCCTTCTCCGGGGCGGCCATCGCGAGGTTCTTCGGCACCATCTCGCCGATCACCAGGTGGAAGAAGACCACGGCGGCGAGGGCGATCACATAGCCCAGCGGATGGACCATGCCGTGCGGGAGGTGGACCGCCTCGAACAGCGGCTCCAGCAGCTGCGCCACCGTCGGCTCGGCCACCGCGCCGAGCGTCAGCGAACAGACGGTGATGCCGAACTGCGCTGCGGCCATCATCTGCGGCAGCCGCTCCAGGCCGTACAGCACCTGCCGGGCCCGGGCCGTGCCGAGCGGTTCGATCTGGCTGCGGCGGACGGAGACGAGCGCGAACTCGGCGCCGACGAAGAAGCCGTTGGCGAGGACCAGCAGTGCGGCGAAGACCAGTTGGAGGAGGCTCATCGGACGGCCTCCATGACGTTCCCCGCCGGGACCGTCCTGACCAGGCGGACCCGTTCGGCGCGGTAGTGGCCGACCTGGCGGACGGAGAGCCGCCAGCCGGGCAGTTCGGCCCGGTCACCGGGGGCCGGGATCCGGCCGAGCAGGTCGGCGACCAGGCCGGCGACGGTCTCGTACGGCCCCTCGGGCACGTCGAGGCCTATGCGCTGGAGGATGTCGACACGGCAGCTGCCGTCGACGTCCCAGGCGGGCCTGCCGTCCTCCGGCGGGGCGGCGGCCAGCTCGGGCACGTCCTTGGCGTCGTGCTCGTCGCGGACCTCACCGACGAGTTCCTCGACGATGTCCTCCAGGGTGACCACTCCCGCCGTACCGCCGTACTCGTCCACGACGACGGCGATGGGCTGCTCGCTGCGCAGCCGGGCGAGCAGGGGCTGGACCGGCAGCGTCTCGGGGACGAGGAGCGCCTTGCGGGCGATACGGCCGACCGGAGTGCGCAGCCGGTCGTGCACGGGGACCGCCAGCGCGTCCTTGAGGTGCGCCATGCCCACGATCTCGTCGATCTTCTCCCGGTAGACGGGGAAGCGGGACAGGCCGGTGGCGCGGGTCAGGTTGACGACGTCCTCGGCGGTGGCCGAGTCCTGGAGCGCGCTGACCTTCACACGCGGGGTCATGACGTGCTGCGCGGTCAGGTCGCCCAGGGACAGGGTGCGCACGAACAGGTCGGCCGTGTCCTGCTCCAGGGCGCCGGCCTGGGCCGAGTGCCTGGCCAGGGAGACCAGTTCGCCCGGGGTACGGGCGGAGGCCAGTTCCTCGGTGGGCTCGACACCGAGTGCACGCACCAGCCGGTTGGCGACCGTGTTGAGCACGGTGATCATCGGGCGGAACAGGCGGGCGAAGTGGTGCTGGGGGCCCGCGACGAAACGCGCGACCTGCAGCGGCCTGGACACCGCCCAGTTCTTGGGCACGAGTTCGCCGATCACCATCTGGACCGCGGAGGCGAGCAGCATGCCGACGACCACGGCGACACCGGAGACGGCACCTCCGGGGATGCCGACGGCCGCGAAGGGGCCGCGCAGCAGCTCGGCCAGGGCCGGTTCGGCGAGCATGCCGACGACGAGCGAGGTGATGGTGATGCCGAGCTGGGTGCCGGAGAGCTGGAAGGACAGTTCCTTCAGCGACTCCACGACCGTACGGGCGCGCTTGTCGCCCTCGGCGGCGGCCTTCTCGGCGTCCGGCCGCTCGACCGTCACGAGGCCGAACTCGGCCGCCACGAAGAAGCCGTTGGCGAGAATCAGCAGGAAGGCCGCTCCGAGGAGCAGCAGGGGGGTGGTCATGATGCCGCCGCCTCCGACTTGCGTAGGGAGGGGGCGGCGCAGGTACTACAGGACGATCCGTCCATCGCCGGAGAGGGTCACTCCTCGGTTAGCAGGAACCCTCTGTGCACCGGACGGCGCACAGAGGCGGAGGCGCAGCGAAAACGCCTCCGCCAACAGGTTAATCAAGACACGGCCTACTGGGGCAGAGTGGACGGCCCCGAGTCAGCCCCGATCTTCCGTCTCGGAGGCCGCCGAGTGGGCCTCGGCGAGCGCCCGCAGGGCCCTCGCATCGGCGATGGCGTGCTGCTTGGCGATGCCGGGCTGGATGCCCAGGGCGGGCAGGCTGGTGCCGTCGCTGAGGTCGAGGAACACCCAGGGGTCGCCCGGACGGAGGTTCACCTGGAGGATCTCCGCCCAGGCCAGGCGCCGTTTGCCGGCGATGTTGACGACGGTGACGCCGGACTCGTCGGCGACGACCTTCACCCGGGCGAGCTGGGCGAGCACCCAGAAGATCAGTGCTCCGGTGATGACGAAGCTGAGCCGCTCCCCCGGGCCGAGGTGCTCCAGCAGCATCGCGATGCCGGATATCACCAGGAAGATCGCGACACCGGCGGTGAGCAGGATCGCACGGGTGCGGCCCGGCCGGAAGGTGACGGGCAGGGTCGGCAGGTCGGACATGTCTCCGGGCCCCTCAGAGACGGCAGGCGTGGATGGCCGTGGTCAGGATGGCCCGGGCACCGATCTCGTACAGGTCGTCCATGATCCGCTGCGCCTCCTTGGCGGGGACCATGGCGCGGACGGCGACCCAGCCCTCGTTGTGCAGCGGGGAGACGGTCGGCGACTCCAGGCCCGGAGTCAGGCCGACGGCCTTCTCGAGCTGCTCGACGCGGCAGTCGTAGTCCATCATCACGTAGGTCCGGGCGACCAGGACACCCTGGAGGCGGCGCAGGAACTGCTGGACCTTGGGCTCGTCCTGGTCGGCGCCCACGCGGCGGATGACGACGGCCTCGGACTTCATGATCGGCTCGCCGAACACCTCCAGGCCGGCGTTGCGCAGCGAGGTGCCGGTCTCGACGACGTCGGCGATGACCTCGGCGACGCCCAGCTCGATCGCGGTCTCCACGGCACCGTCGAGGTGGACGACGGAGGCGTCGATGCCGCTGTCCGCGAGGTGCTGGGCGACGATCCCCTCGTAGGAGGTGGCGACGGTCCTGCCCTTCAGGTCCTCGATGCCGTTCGCGGTGCCCGGCTTGGCGGCGAAGCGGAAGGTGGAGCGGGCGAAGCCGAGCGGCAGGATCTCCTCGGCGTCGGCGGCGGAGTCGACCAGCAGGTCGCGGCCGGTGACGCCGATGTCGAGTCGGCCGGACGAGACGTAGATCGCGATGTCACGGGGGCGGAGGTAGAAGAACTCGACCTCGTTCTCCGGGTCCACGATCCGCAGCTCTTTGGACTCCCGGCGCTGCTGGTAGCCGGCCTCATGCAGCATCTCCGCCGCAGGGCCGGACAGTGAACCCTTGTTGGGGACGGCGATGCGCAGCATGAGGTCGGCTTCCTTTGCGTGAAGGGGAGTGTTCTTGCGGCTCTTTGCGGCGTGCGGCTTACAGGTGGGCGTAGACGTCGTCCAGGGAGATCCCGCGGGCGACCATCATCACCTGGACGTGGTAGAGCAGCTGCGAGATCTCCTCGGCGGCCGCCTCCTTGCCTTCGTACTCTGCGGCCATCCAGACCTCGGCGGCCTCCTCGACGACCTTCTTGCCGATGGCATGGACGCCCTTGCCCACCAGCTCAGCGGTGCGGGAGGTGGCGGGATCGCCGTTGGCGGCCTTGTGCTGGAGCTCGGTGAAGAGCTCCTCGAACGTCTTCTTGGACATGGTGAGCCCCACCCTACGCGGTGTGCGGGTCTCTCTAGTGCCAGGGTTCAGATACTGAGCGGAGCGTGGCAGCGGTCGCCACCGCGGCCGTCACCGCTTCGTGGCCCTTGTCCTCGTTGGAGCCCTCGATGCCGGCCCGGTCCAGGGCCTGCTCCTCGGTGTCGCAGGTGAGCACGCCGAAGCCGACGGGCACGCCGGTCTCGACCGCGACCTGGGTCAGGCCCTGGGTCACGCCCTGGCACACGTAGTCGAAGTGGGGGGTGCCGCCGCGGATGACGACGCCGAGGGCGACCACCGCGTCGTAGCCGCGGCCCGCGAGGACCTTGGCGGCGACCGGGAGCTCGAAGGTGCCGGGGACCCGGATCAGGGTCGGCTCGTCGATCCCCAGCTCGTGCAGGGCGCGCAGGGCGCCGTTCACCAGACCGTCCATCACCTTCTCGTGCCACTGCGCCGCGATGACGGCGACCCTGAGGTCGCTCACATTGCGTACGGACAGCTCCGGTGCACCCTTGCCGCTCACGTCTCTCCTAAGTGCTTTCGCTTACTGGTTGCCACAGGTGGCCGCGGACGCGGCCACAGAAGCAGTCGCGGACGCGGCCGCTGAGGCTGCCACGGCCGGTGTGTCCAGCCAGGGCAGGTCGTGTCCCATCCGGTCCCGCTTGGTGCGCAGGTACCGGAGATTGTGCTCGCCCGCCTGGACCGGCATCGGCTCGCGGCCGGTGACCTTCAGGCCGTGGCGTAGCAGCGCCTCGGTCTTGTCGGGGTTGTTGGTCATCAGACGGACGCTGCGGACCCCCAGGTCGGCGAGGATCTGCGCACCGGCACCGTAGTCGCGGGCGTCGGCGGGCAGGCCGAGTTCGAGGTTGGCGTCGAGCGTGTCGTGGCCCTGTTCCTGGAGTTCGTAGGCCCGGAGCTTGGACAGCAGTCCGATGCCGCGTCCCTCGTGTCCGCGCAGGTAGACGACGACTCCGCGGCCCTCCTCCTGGATGCGGTCCAGGGCGGTGTCCAGCTGGGGGCCGCAGTCGCAGCGCAGCGAGCCGAAGACGTCACCGGTGAGGCATTCGGAGTGGACGCGGACCAGGACGTCCTCGCCGTCGCCGATCTCGCCGTGGACGAGGGCGACGTGCTCGACGCCGGCGGTGGACCGGTAGCCGTAGGCGGTGAAGGTGCCGTGCGCGGTGGGCAGGCGGGTCTCTGCCTCGCGGCGGACGGTGGGCTCGCTGTTGCGGCGGTAGGCGATCAGGTCCTCGATGGAGATGATCGTCAGGCCGTGCTTGCGGGCGAACGGGATCAGCTTGGGCAGCCGCAGCATGCGGCCGTCCTCGCCGGCGATCTCCACGATGGCACCGGCCGGGCGCAGCCCGGCGAGCCGGGCGAGGTCGACGGCGGCCTCGGTGTGGCCGTTGCGGACGAGGACACCGCCGGGCCTAGCGCGCAGCGGGAAGATGTGGCCGGGGCGGACGAACTCGGTGGGTTCGGCGGTGCCGTCGGCGAGCAGCTGGAGCGTGGTGGCGCGGTCGGCGGCCGAGATGCCGGTGGTCACGCCGTGGGCGGCGGAGGCGTCCACGGAGACGGTGAACGCGGTCTTCATCGACTCGGTGTTGTCCTCGACCATCTGCGGCAGGTGCAGCCGGTCGAGTTCCTCGCCCTCCATGGGCGCGCAGATGAGTCCGCGGCACTCGCTCATCATGAAGGCGACGATCTCGGGGGTCGCCTTCTCGGCGGCGATGACGAGGTCGCCCTCGTTCTCCCGGTCCTCGTCGTCCACGACCACGACCGGGCGGCCGGCCGCGATGTCGGCGATGGCCTGCTCGACCGGGTCGAGCCCGAACTCCTCGATGTCGTCGGTGCGGTACAGCAGCGGTGCCGAGGTCATGCCGGTGCTCCTTCCAGGACGGGCTGCGGGCCCCGGCGGGAGCGCAGCCACCAGTCGCGCATGCCCCACAGGACAAGCGCGCCGTAGATGACGTAGACGAAGCCGGAGAAGGCGTAGCCGTTGGCGAAGTTGAGGGGCACGCCGACGAGGTCGACGAGCAGCCAGGCGATCCAGAACTCGACCATGCCCTTGGCCTGGGCGTACATGGCGACGATGGTGCCGACGAAGATGTAGGCGTCCGGCCAGGGGTCCCAGGAGAGGGTCGGGTAGGCCGTGAAGAGCAGGGCCACGGCGACCGTGCCGACGGCGGCGGCGGCGATCATCGCCCCGCGCTCGGTCCAGGTGGCGAACCGGGGGACGATGTGCCCGTCCCCGGACCGGCCCTTGGTGCGCTGCCACTGCCACCAGCCGTACAGCGCGACGGCCATGACGACGGTCTGCTTGCCGGCGCTGCCGGTCAGGTGGCCGTAGAAGGCGGCGAAGAGGACGAGGCCGGAGAGGAACTGGACGGGCCACGTCCACAGGGAGCGGCGCCAGCCGAGGGCGAGCGTGATGAGACCCAGGATGTTGCCGACCATGTCGGACCAGATGATGTGCTGGCCGAACAGCGTGAAGGCCTGGGAGTTGAGCCAGTTCACCGGCCGGCCCCCTGACCGGCCGCGAGCAGCCGCTCCACGTACTTGGCGATGATGTCGACCTCGAGGTTGACCGGGTCGCCGGGCTGCTTGTGGCCCAGCGTGGTCAGGTCGAGGGTGGTCGGGATGAGGCTGACCGTGAAGTGGTCCGTGCCCGCTTCGACGACGGTGAGGCTGATGCCGTCGACGGTGACGGAGCCCTTCTCCACTACGTAGCGGGCGAGGTCCGCGGGCAGCGAGATCTTCACGATCTCCCAGTTCTCGGAGGGCGTGCGCGCCAGCACCTGCCCGGTGCCGTCGACATGGCCCTGCACGATGTGCCCGCCGAGGCGCGCGCCGACGGCGGTGGGGCGTTCGAGGTTGACCCGGGAGCCGACAGCGAGTGCGCCGAGGCTGGAGCGGTTCAGGGTCTCCGCCATGACGTCGGCGGTGAACTCGTCGCCCTCGTGCTCCACGACGGTGAGACAGACTCCGTTCACGGCGATGGAGTCGCCGTGCTGCGCGCCCTCGGTCACAACGGGGCCACGGAGCCGGAAACGGGAGGCGTCGCCGAGATTCTCGACGGCGGTGACCTCACCCAGCTCTTCGACGATTCCGGTGAACACTTCCCGGGTCCTCCTGCCTCATTCGGGCACGGACTCCGGGGCCTGTCGATGGACGACAGAATGTACGGGTGAGCACACCCAGTGCGACGCCGACAAGGACCCGTCCGCATACGGACGAGCCCAGATACGGCGGCGCGCACGGATACGTGCCCGCCCGCCGCGCACTGCCTCCCATCCGGACTTTAACCGTCGGTCCAGGAATTTCACCTGGTCAACCGGCCGCTGGAAGCGACCGGGTCGCGGACTGTAACCGCCGGTTCGGACTTTCACCGACCCCGGAGTGCGCTGCTTCTGGTACACGGCCAGTGTGCCACGCCGGGTGGTCGTCCATACAGGTGACCGGTGTGGGTTCCCTCACAGTGCGTGTCGCTGGACTTGCGCGGCGAAACCGTCCTGGTCAACTGCCCTGCGCAGGGCGCTGGTTGACCTTGGTCCAGACCCATTGACCGTACTGGTCTAGTCCTTTTAGGGTGCGGGCGGGCCCGGTGGCGGTGACGACGGCCCTTGCCCGCCGCCGGGCCGCCACGCCTCTGGCAGGGTGGGCCCATGATGACGACGTCCCTGCTCGCCGACGAGTTCGAGCCCCACCGACCCCGGCTGTTCGGCCTGGCCTACCGTCTCCTCGGCTCCGCGCAGGAGGCGGAGGACGCGGTGCAGGACGCGTATCTGCGGTTCAGCGGCGCCGACCGTGCGGTGATCGAGCACCCGGGGGCGTGGCTCGCCAAGGCGGTCACCAACCTCTGTCTGACCCGGCTGACCTCGGCGCGGGCGCGGCGCGAGGAGTACGTCGGGGCATGGCTGCCGGAGCCGGTGGTCACCTCCGACGGCACGCTCGGGCCGCTGGAGTCGGCGGAGCGCCGGGAGCTGGTCTCGATGGCGGTACTGGTGCTGCTGGAGCGGCTGACACCGACCGAGCGGGCGGTGTACGTGCTGCGCGAGGCGTTCGGCTACGGCCACCGGGAGATCGCCGGCGTCCTGGAGCTGAGCGAGGCCAACTGCCGTCAGTTGTACCGGCGGGCGGTGCAGCGGGTGGCCGTACCGGAGGGCCGGTTCGAGCCCGCTCCCGAGCGGCGGGAGGAGCTGGTCACGTCGTTCCTCACGGCGGCCCGGGAGGGTGACCTGGCCGGCCTGGAGAAGCTGCTGGCGGCGGATGTGACCTGGTGGAGCGACGGCGGCGGCAAGGTCACCGCGGCCCGGCGGCCGATCGAGGGCCGGGAGAAGGTCATCCGCTTCCTGGTGGGCGCCGCCCGGCGGCTCGTGGGGGATCCGAAGTACACGCTGGTGGAGGTCAACGGCGCGACCGGGCTGGCCGCGTGGGAGGGCGACACCCTGTACGCGGTCGCCGAACTCGAGCTGCGGGACGGGCGGATCGCGCAGGTGCGGGCCGTGATGAACCCGGACAAACTGGAGTACGTACGACGGCAACTCACGGCCCCGTAGCCGGGCCCGCCGGGGGTTGTCACATTTCACGGGGGCTGCGCGGTCCCAGCTGTGGAAGGGCGCTCCGACAGGGAGCGCCCCGGTGTCCGGAGGGACGGAAACAGCATGACCACGATCCTGGTGACCGGCGGAACCGGCACGCTCGGGCGGCTCGTCACCGAGCGGCTGCGGGCGGACGGACATGAGGTGCGGGTGCTGAGCCGGCACACGCAGCCGTACGCCGTCGACCTGCGCGAGGGCGGGCCCGGTCTGGATGCGGCCCTTGCGGGTGTGGAGACGGTCGTGCACTGCGCGAGCACGCCGCGGGGCGGGGACGAGCAGGCGGCGGACCATCTGATCGCGGCGGCGCGGCGCGCCGGGGTGGGCCACCTGGTGTACATCTCCATCGTCGGCGTCGACCGGGTGCCGTTCGGCTACTACCGGTCGAAGCTCGCGGTGGAGCGCCGGATCGAGGAGTCGGGGCTCGGCTGGACCGTGCTGCGGGCGACCCAGTTCCACGACCTGCTGGTGACGCTGTTCCAGGGGCTCGCCAAGCCGCCCGTCATGCTGGTGCCGGCCGGGGTGCCGGACCAGCCGGTGGAGGTGGCCGAAGTGGCCGCCCGTCTGGCCGAGTTGGCCGTGGCGCCGCCGGCCGGACGGGTCCCGGACATGGGCGGTCCCGAGGTACGGTCACTCGACTCGCTGGCCCGCGCCTACCTCCGGGCGACGGGACGACGCCGGGCGGTGGCCCGCATACCCCTGTTCGGCAAGACGTACCGCGCGTTCCGCGCGGGCGGCCATCTGGCACCGGAGCAGGTGGGCAAGGGCAGCTTCGAGGAGTACCTGGCACGACGGTTCGGGGGCGGGCGGGGCTGAGGCACCCCTGGCGGTCCGGGCCATGACGCGATCGGATGCACCGGCGTTCACCCGAACGCCGGGCGCGTCCGTCACAACCCGGCGTCCTGCCGCAATCGCGCCACAAAACCGACCGCCTCAACTCCTCGCCTTCGGCCGGCAAATCATGAAGTACTGCGAGCTCAACCACCAGGGCGCATGCCGCACCGGGCTCAGATGCACGGCATCGATGTAAAACCGCTCGCTCACTACCTCTCGCAGTTCACGAAAGTCGAAACCCTTGTGCGTCGTGCGAGGGTTCTGCGGCCGAGTAACACGCCTTCCGACCATGGCCTTCAGTACTTCCGAAGGCGAGTATTCCGACCTGAGCGAGCGGCTGCGAATCATCCAGTTCGACACCTTCGGCGCGATCGCCAGGCCGTACATGATCGGTACGGACATCACGAGTGCGCCGCTCTCGTTGAGAATTCGTGATGCGTCTTTCAGCAGCGCATCGACTTCCTCGTCGTAAAGATGCTCGCAAACCTCGAACGCCGTCAGAACGTGCACACTGTCCGACGCGACGCTGTCCAGCGATTCTGCATACTTCAATTCGGGATACGTCGGTGCCATGTACGGATCGTGTCCGACGAGCGTGACGTCAGGGCGCACCTCGCCAAGCATGTGCAGAAAAAGGCCCGGCCCTGCCCCAAAATCGACGACAGTGCCACGCTCGGCACAGACCCCGGCGACGAGATCGATTCCCTTCTTCAGACGAGCGCGATGGGCGAAACGTGCCAGCGGATTTCCGGATCCGACTGTTTGTTCTTCGTAGGAAATTTCGCGCATACAGAGGCTCCGTCACCGTGACTACGGCCAGTTGGTCCCGAGTTTTCGCTGCGATTTTCGTCCCGCCACACGCCGACTTCTGAAGCGTTCGTCTCGGCGAGATACCGGCGGACGGACAGTAGCAAGGAGTCCGGACCGCACGAAGAGCAACGCGCCCCATCCGATGAAGGCCATCCCCCCGGGCCAATCGACGTCACCCAGCAAGTAAGCGCGGACGACGGGAATCGCCGGACAGGCCCTAGCGCTCCGGCGGTGCGAAGAGTTCGTCCTGGGCTCGTTCCCGGGCCGTCAGCAGGGCCCCGCGCAGGACCGCGGCGCCGCCGAGGCTGCCGGCCCGCACCTCGGTGACCAGCGGGGACATGCGTCGCAGCCGCTCCTCCACGAGCCGTGCCAGCACTGCTCCCCCGGCCTGCCCGATCTCACCGCCCAGCACCACGCATCCCGGGTCCAGCACGGCGACGACGGACGCGACACCGACGGCGATGCGGTCGGCCAGGGCACCGAGGAAGCGGGCGGCGCAGGACGCGGCCGAGTTGCTGCCGACGTACTCACGCGTGCCCGGTCCGGCGGACGGTGGCCGCTCGCCGGCGTCGCACTCGTCCGCCCCGGCCATCTCCTCCGGGAGCGCCGACACCGCCTCGGCCACTGTCGTCGCGGCGCCCGGGCCGTCCGTCGGTTCCGTCGCGGGCAGGCCGAACTCATGGGCCAGTGCGCCGATCGCCGCCGCTCCGGCGAGTGAGTGGAAGCCGCCGTCGCAGTCCGTTGCCGAGGGCAGGGAGGTCGTCCCCGGCACCGGCAGGAAGCCGATCTCCCCGGTGCCGCCGGAGGCGCCGCGGCGGAGGGCGCCGTCGAGGACGACCGCGGCGCCGACACCGTGGCCCAGCCAGAGCAGGACGAAGGTGTCCCGGTCCTGGGCGGCGCCCTCGCGCTGCTCGGCCAGAGCGGCCAGGTTGGTCTCGTTCTCCACGGTGACCCGGGCCTCGGGCAGCCGTTCCTGAAGGGCCGCGGCCAGGCGCCGGTGCCATGCGGGCAGGCCCCCGGAGTCGCGGAGGTCGCCGGTGGCGGGGTCGATGAGACCCGGCGCTCCGATGCCGACGGTGTGCAGCCGGTCGGCGCCGGCCTCCTTCGCGGTGCGCTCCACCGCCGCCACCGCCTGCTCCACGGCGGGGCCGGTCCCGGTGTCCCCGCCGATCGGCACGGACGCCTCCGCCAGCACCCGCCCGACCAGGTCGGAGACCAGCACGACGACGCCCTCGGTGCGTACGTCGAGCGCGGCCAGGTGGGCACGGTCGGCGACGAGGCCGTAGAGCCGGGCGTTCGGACCCCGGCGCTGCTCGCCGGACTCCCCTGCCACGGTGATCAGGCCGGAGGCGGTGAGGCGTTCGACGAGGTCCGCGACGGTCGGCCGGGACAGTCCGGTCAGCTGCTTCAACTGCCCTGCCGTCAGCGGGCCCTCCTGCTGCAGCAGCCGCAGGGCGAGCCGGTCGTTGATGGCCCGGGCGGTGCTCGGTGATGCGGGCATGACGGGAATCCTCCCAGACTCGGGCGGCCGTAATACTCCCTATCTATCAGGCAGGGTCCCTGATAGTTTACGGCGATGCGCCGAGGAAGCGGCGACAGAGCACACCCGGGGAGGGGTTGGAAACATGGGTGACGTGGGCTACACGCGCGACGAGGTCAGCCGCGCCCGGTACGCCGTGGCGGCCGTGTTCGCCGTGCACGGCGCCGTGACCGGCTCCTTCGCGACCCGTGTGCCGTGGATCCAGGAGCACGCCTCGCTGAGCGCGGGGCAGCTCGGGTTCGCGCTGGCGTTCACGGCGTTCGGCGCCTCGTGCGCGATGCCGCTGGCGGGCCGGATCAGCCACCGGTTCGGCAGCCGTACGGCCCTGCGGGGCCTGCTCGCGCTGTGGACCCTGTCGCTGGTCCTCCCGTCCCTCGCGCCGAACCTGTACATGCTGTGCCTGGCGATGTTCGCCTACGGCGCGACCGCGGGCATGGCCGACGTGGCGATGAACGCGCTGGGTGTCGAGGTGGAACGGCTCATGGGGAAGTCGATCATGTCCGGGCTGCACGGCATGTGGAGCGCGGGCGCGCTCGTCGGCTCGGCCGCGGGCACGCTCGCCGCCCACCTCGGCTCGGACGCGCGCGTGCACCACGCGCTGGCCGCGGCGACCCTCACCCTGCTCGGACTGCTGGCCTGCACCTGGGTGCTGGACCTACAGCCCGCCGCGGACGAGGAGCCGCCGCCGCGGTTCGCGCTGCCGCCCCGCTCCGCGCTGCTGATCGGCGCGGTCGGCTTCTGCGCGGTGTTCGCGGAGGGGGCGAGCCTGGACTGGTCGGCGGTGTTCCTGCGGGACCGGCTGGACAGCTCGGCCGGGCTGGCGGCGGCGTCGACGACCGGGTTCATGCTGACGATGGCGGTGGCCCGGATCGCCGGGGACGCGGTGGTGAACCGCTTCGGCGCGGTCCGTACCGTACGGGCCGGCGGTGTCCTCGCCGGGCTGGGCGGCCTGCTGGTGGTCGTCGCGACGCATCCGGCGGTGGCGATGGCCGGGTTCGGGCTGATGGGACTCGGTATCGCCGTGGTCGTGCCGCTGTGCTTCGCGGCGGCCGGACACTCCGGCCCGAACCCCAGTCAGGCGATAGCGGGCGTGGCGACCATCACCTACACCTCGGGGCTGATCGCGCCGAGCCTGATCGGCGGGGTGGCGCAGACGACCAGTCTGACCGTCTCGTTCTGCGTGGTGACCGCGCTGGCGTTCGGGCTCGCCGGGCTCGCGGGGGTGCTGCGCACCGCCGAGCGTGGCAGCCGGACCCGGATCAGTCCGCAGGCCGCAGCAGTGCCCGACCCGCGGCCCTGAAGGAGTCGCTCCACGGCGCGGGGCGCAGGGTCGCCGCGTCCAGCCGGACCAGCACCCGGGTGCCCTGCGCGTAGGTCTGCGTACCGTCGGCCGAGCAGAAGCGGAAGCCGTAGGTCAGGCCGGTGGTGCCGAGCTGTTCCAGCCAGAGGTGGACGGCGTAGACGCCCGGGCGGGTCACCGGAGCCTCGTAGCCGATGCGCAGTTCACGCACGGCGTTGCAGGCGTCGCCGGCGGCCGCCCAGTCGCCGTCGAAGCGGACGCCGTACTCGTTCCACAGCTCGGTCCAGGCGCGCTCCACCATCAGCGGATAGCGGGCGTTGTGGAGCAGCCCGAGCGCGTCCAGGTCGTCGAAGTGGACGACGACGGGGATCAGCCGGCCATGGGAGACGGCGGGGGCGATCGGGGCTTCGGCGGTCACGGGCAGGGCTCCTGAACGACAGGGTGCGGGGCGGTGCGGATACTCCATACTAAGCGACCGCTCAGGAGCCCTGGCCGGGACGGTCCTGGTCAGGCCCGGGTCAGCCCGCTATCGAGTCAAGCTGCTCGGCGGCGGGCCGCAGTGCCCACAGGTCGCCGCCGGGAGGCGTCTGGAGCTTCGGCACGGCCGCCCTGGCCGCCCGGTCACCGGCGTCCGCCGCCGCATGGACGACATCGCTCGCCGCGTACCGGTGGAACTCCAGCTCGGGATGTGGCCAGGCGGCGGAGCCGGTCGCGGCCGGCAGCAGATAGTCCACCGCCTTGAACATGCTCTGCCCGTCCGGCCCTCGATAGGACCAGAGGTCCACGCCCACCTGCCTGCCGATGGCGGCGAGCCGGGTGTAGGCGACGAGGTCGAAGGTCGAGTAGTGCCAGCTGCGGGTGCGGGCGAGTTCCTGCGGCTGACTGCCGTCGGCGGCGATCTGCGGGTCGATCCGCCTGCTCCGCGCGTCGAGCACGGTCCGCCGGGCCAGGGCCGTGTCGCCGGTGGCGTAGGCGAGGGCGGCGAGCTGCATGTCGTAGAAGGTGCCGTGGTTGTTGGCGGCCGCACCCTCCTGCCTGCCGAAGTCGCTGTTCTTCAGCCAGCCGAGGAAGTCGGTGTTCCACTTGCTCATCGCGGTGCGGTCCCCGGAGCTCCAGCCAGGGGCTCCGGTGGCGAGGATCGCCTGGGCGTCGAGCACGCTCGTGTACGACTGCGAGAAGTCGATGATGCCGATGGCCCGGCCGTCGTACTTGCACGGGATGAACTGGGCGTGGTCCAGGTCGGGGTTCATCCGGGTGGCCGGGTCGAGGAACCAGGTGCGCAGGATCTGCCCGGCCTTCTCGGCGTAGCTCCGCCTGCCGGTGTAGTACCACGCGAGCGAGAGGTCGTACGCGGAGTCGAAGACCTTCTCCACGTCCTGCCGGTCCGTGCCGCTGTCGACCTCCGGATTGCGCTGACCGTCGCGCTGGACGTAAGGGCAGCCCCAGGGGTTGTCGGCGGTGGGGGTCGTGGTGGGCCACCAGTAGGGGGCCTGGCTGAGGTAGTCGTGGACGTCCCCGCCGGGGGCGGGCTTCGGCTTGTCGACGACCGTCCAGGGCCCCTGGTCCAGCCAGGAGTCGGCGCGGGCGGTCAAGTCCTCGAGGGCGCGGCGGAGTTGGGGGTCACGGTCCAGTCGGGCCCGGGTCTGCTGGAGGCGGGCGCCGTCGAGGACGGCGGTCCGCGGGGCCTTGGGTGCCGCGTGGGCGGAGGGGACGAGCACGGCCGAGAAGCTCACCACCGCGGCCAGCAGCACGGCCGCACGGGATCTTCCACTCATCAGGCACTCCGATCGTCACGAGTCAGGTATGTGAACTGAGTTCATGAGTGGGACCGTGTGAGCGTAGAGCTGCCAGGTAACCATGACAATGGTGCGGACCGTCTTCACGTACAGAGAAAGCGAAACCCCACCATGGACCTCGGCGTGCGCTGGAAGCTGCACGGTGACGGGCGCACACCCGCACCCGGAGCGGTGGTACGCCCCGACGAACGGCTCTCCTGGCCACGCACGGCGGGCCTGGGCGCCCAGCACGTCGTGGCGATGTTCGGAGCCTCGTTCGTGGCCCCCGTGCTCATGGGCCTGGACCCGAACCTGGCGATCATGATGTCCGGCGTGGCGACCGTGATCTTCCTGCTCGCCACCCGCGGCCGGGTGCCGAGCTACCTGGGCTGCTCCCTGTCGTTCGTGGGCGTGGCCGCCGTCATCCGTGCGCAGGGCGGTACGAGTGCCACCGTGACCGGCGCGGTCTTCGTGGTCGGCGCCGCGTTGTTGCTGGTGGGTCTCGCGGTGCAGCGCTTCGGGGCGCGGATCATCCATGCCACCATGCCGCCGATCGTCACCGGCGCGGTCGTCATGCTGATCGGCTTCAACCTGGCCCCGGTGACCGCCTCCACCTACTGGCCGCAGGACCAGTGGACGGCCCTGCTGGTGATGCTCTTCACCGGTATGGCGGTCGTCTGTCTGCGTGGTTTCTGGTCCCGCATCGCGATCTTCCTGGGGCTGGTCTTCGGGTACGGCATCTCCTGGGCCTTCGACCGGATCTTCGGGCAGATCCACTCCATGAGCCCGAGCGGCAAGGTCACCGACCACTGGCGCCTCGACCTCTCGGGCGTCTCCGGGGCCGACTGGATCGGGCTGCCGTCCTTCCACGGACCGTCCTTCCAGTGGTCGGCGATCCTGGTCGCGCTGCCGGTCGTCATCGCCCTGGTCGCGGAGAACACGGGGCACGTCAAGGCGGTCGGCGAGATGACCGGCGATCCGCTCGACGACAAGCTCGGTACGGCGATCTCCGCGGACGGCGTCGCCTCGATGCTGTCGACGGCGGTCGGCGGCCCGCCCAACACCACCTACTCCGAGAACATCGGTGTGATGGCCGCGACCCGCGTCTACTCCACCGCCGCCTACTGGGCCGCGGCCGGTTTCGCGCTGCTCTTCGGCATCTGCCCCAAGTTCGGCGCCGTCGTGGCCGCGATCCCGGGCGGCGTCCTCGGCGGCATCACCGTGATCCTCTACGGCATGATCGGCCTGCTCGGCGCGCAGATCTGGCTCCACGCCAAGGTGGACCTGCGCAACCCGCTGAACCTGGTCCCGGCCGCCGCGGGCATCATCATCGGCGTCGGCAACGTGAGCATGAAGTTCACCGACACCTTCTCCCTGAGCGGCATCGCCCTCGGCACCCTGGTCGTCATCACCGGGTACCACGCCCTGCGCGCCTTCGCCCCCGCCCATCTCAAGGCGCAGGAGCCGCTGCTGGACGAGGGCACGTCCGCCTACGACGAGGGCGGTCAGCGCGCCAAGTCGTAGGCGTAGGACGGTGTGAACGTGCCGGCCGCACCCGTGCAGCCGTCGGACTCCCCCGGCAGCTTCACCCACAGGTAGGCGTCGATCTGCGGCTCGCCGGTGACCAGGGTCGGCGCCCGGCCGATCTTCCGGCCGGCCGGGTCGCACCACTGGCCGTCGGGCGGGGCCCCGTTGCCGTTGCGGCTGGTGTCGATCACCGCCCCGAGGGAGGCGGGGCCGCCGAGGGCGTCGAGGACCTGCCGGTCGTAGGCGATCTCGTCGGCGGTGGTGTGGAAGTTGGAGACGTTGCTGAAGATGCCGTCGGAGGCGGCGGCTCCCGCCTGCTTCAGGAGCGCGGCCTGCCGGGCGGGCGGGTTCCAGCCGGAGTGTCCCGCGTCGTAGTAGACCCTCGCGCGCGGGTTCGCCGTCTTCAGCGTCCGGCCCGCCCGGGCCAGCGAGGCGAAGCGGGCGGCGCGGGCGGCGTCCGACAGGCAGCCGGACTGGGCGATCGAGTCCGGCTCCAGGATCACGATCACCTCGCCGGAGCCCAGCCCCCGCGCGAAGGCGTCGATCCAGGCGTCGTAGGCCGCCAGGTCCGGCGCCCCGCCCCGGGAGGCGCCGCCGCAGTCGCGGCCGGGGATCGCGTACGGCACGAGTACCGGGACCCGGCCCTCGGCCGCCGCGCCCGCGGTGACCGCCCGCACCCGGGCGGCGATGGTGCCGGCGGCCCGGTCGGCGAACCACACCGCGGCCGGCCGGTCGGCGATCCGGGACGCGATGAGGGCGGTGCGCGGGTCGTCGGGATGGGCGCGGACCCAGTCCAGCACCTGGGAGTCGGGGTGGCGGTAGAGGCGGGGGGACACGGTGGTGGTCGGCTGCTTCCGCTCGGTCCGGGCCGGGGAGGGTGCGGGGAGCCTCGTCCGCGGCTTCTCCGGTGCGGGCGAGGGCGTCGTCCGGCCGGTCCTGGAAGGGGAAGGCGACGGCAGGGGGACGGCGGGCAGCGGCGCGCGGCTCGCCGCGCGGGTCACCTCGGGCCGGGCCCGGTCGGATCCCCCGGCCTCGTCGAACGCGGAGATCGTCCCGGTCACGGTGCCGACCAGGGTGACCATCGAGGCCGCCGCGACCATCGCCCCGCGCCGCAGAGCGCGCCTGCGCTCGGCCCGGCGCGCTGCCAGGCGCCGGGTGCGTAAGCCTGACACGGTCTCACACCCCCTCCCGCGCCCGTCCCGCGCGATGTCACTCCCACCCGTCCCGCGCGGATCGCTCCCACTCGTCCCGCGCTGCGTTCCCGCCGTTCCGGGTTCCCCCGTTCCGGCGAAGCAACGGGCCGGTCGGCACGCCGGTCAGCCTAGGGCTGGGACCCTTCCCCCATGGCGCAGTTGGAACACTTCAGCACGCCCGTCGACGCCGTCCTCGCGCGGATGCGCGCCCTCGACGCGGAGCTGCCAGAGCGGGACGGGGTCGCCGTGTTCAACCGCGTCTACCTCGCCGTCACCGAGGAGGTCGACCGGCGCCTGGACGCCGGGGAGTTCCCGGACCCGCGGGCGGCGACCGCGCTGGACGTCCGGTTCGCCGAGCGGTATCTGGCGGCGGTCGACACGGTGGCCCAGGACCGCCGCGCGCCCGCCTGCTGGCGGCCCCTGTTCCAGTTCCGCCGGCACCCCGGGGTACGGCCGCTGCAGTTCGCGCTGGCGGGCATCAACGCGCACATCGGGCACGATCTGGCCCTGGCCGTGGTGGACACCTGCCGTACGCTCGGCTGCGAACCGGCCGACCTGGAGGACGAGTTCGACCGCGTAGGTGATCTCCTCGCCTCGCTGGAGGAGCGCATCCGCGAGGATCTGATGCCGGGCCCCGACCTGCTCCAGATCGCCGACCCGCTCACCCATCTGCTGGGTTCCTGGAGCCTGGAGCGGGCGCGGGACGCGACCTGGACCGCGGCCCGGGCCCTGTGGGCGCTGCGCCACTGCGAGGACGTCGCGGAGGAGTTCACCGAACGCCTGGACGCGGCGGTCGGCTTCGCGGGCCGCATGCTGCTCACCCCGCTGGCCGACTGAGCCGGGCCGGATCCGGCCGCCTGGCGAGCCTCCCGCGGAACACCCTTGTGACCCCCGTATGTTGACGGCTCAACATCCAGCGCAGAGGAGCAACGGTATGGCGACCCGACTCGGCCTGAGTCTTCCCCAGATGCGCCAGTACTCCATCGGCAAGGACGTCCCCGACGTGGCACGCGCCGCCGAGGAGATCGGTTACGACAGTCTGTGGGTCTTCGAGCGAGCCCTGTTCCCGGAACCCGCCACCCAGGGACTGTACGGCATCGAGGGCATGCCCTGGCCCGACCAGTACCGGGGCGTGGCGGACCCGCTGGTCACGCTCACCCTGGCGGCTGCGGCCACCGAGCGGGCCCGGCTCGGCACCAGCGTGCTCGTCGCTCCCCTGCACATCCCCTTCCAGCTGGCCAAGGCCCTCGCCTCGCTGGACGCCGCGAGCGGCGGCCGGGTCCTGGCCGGCCTCGGCACCGGATGGTCCGTCGACGAGTACGCGGCCGCGGGGATCCGGCCGATCGAGGAGCGGGGCAAGGTACTGGACGAGATCATCGACGTGTGCCGGGCCGTATGGGGCCCGGACCCGGTCGTCCACGACGGGCGCATCACGAAGATCGCCTCCGCGGTCGTCGGCCCCAAGCCGGCCAGGCCGATCCCGATCCTGCTCGCCGCGAGCAACAAGCGGGCCTGGCGACGGCTCGTCGACCACGCAGACGGCTGGCTTCCGGTGGGCATGGGCGTGAAGCAGATCGCCGCGCAGTGGCGGGAGTTGCAGGACCTGGCGGCGGAGCGCGGTCGCAAGGAGCCGATCCAGACGGTACTGCGGGTCAACTGCGTCCGCCTGCCCAAGGCGTACGAGGGCGCGGACCGCCCGCCCTTCCAGGGCGACGTCGACCAGATCGTCGAGGACCTGGCGGCGCACGCGCAGATCGGCCTGGAGGAGATCCTCGTCGACCTCCAGGGCACCGCGCGGGACGCGCAGGAGCTGAAGGACGTCGCCTCCGAGGTGTTCGAGAAGGCGCGGGCGGCCGGAGTCTGAGTC
>NZ_JBEXYL010000033.1:0-95386 GCF_040630895.1 Streptomyces sp. NPDC005728 | reverse complement strand
CATCAGCGACAGACCGATCGCGGAGTCGTACGAGTACCGTCCGCCGACCCAGTCCCAGAACTCGAACATGTTGTCCGGGTCGATGCCGAACCCGGCGACCTTCTCTGCGTTGGTCGACAGCGCCACGAAGTGCTTGGCCACCGCGGACTCGGCACCGAGCGCGTCCAGCAGCCATGTGCGGGCCGAAGTGGCGTTGGTGATCGTCTCGATGGTGGTGAAGGTCTTGGAGGCGATGATGAACAGCGTCTCGGCCGGGTCCAGGTCACGGGTGGCCTCGTGCAGGTCGGCGCCGTCCACGTTCGAGACGAAGCGGACGGTGAGATCGCGGTCGGTGAAGCTGCGCAGCACCTCGTAGGCCATCGCGGGTCCCAGGTCGGAGCCGCCGATGCCGATGTTGATCACGTTCTTGATGCGCCTGCCGGTGTGCCCCGTCCACTGCCCCGAACGGACGCGCTCCGCGAAGTCGCCCATCTTGTCCAGCACGGCGTGCACGGCCGGGACGACGTTCTCGCCGTCGACCTCGATCACCGCGTCCCGCGGGGCGCGCAGCGCGGTGTGCAGCACCGCCCGGTCCTCGGTGACGTTGATCTTCTCGCCGCGGAACATCGCGTCCCGCAGGCCGAAGACGTCCGTCGCGGCGGCCAGCTCGCGCAGCAGCCGCAGTGTCTCATCGCCGACCAGGTGCTTCGAGTAGTCGATGTGCAGGTCACCGACCTGCAGGGTGTACCCGGCGCCGCGACCCGGATCGGCGGCGAACAGGTCCCGCAGATGGGTGTCGGCCAGCTCCTCCCGGTGCTTGGCGAGAGCGGTCCACTCGGGCGTCTGGTTGAGCCTGGTACGGCCGTCTGCGTTCATTTCCGACTTCAGCCTTCTTTCCTGCGACCTGTCCTGTTGCGTACCTTGCCCCGCTGCCGGTTCCAACCTAGTTGATCAGCGGGTTCCAGGAGCTCTTGTGGAGCCCTCCTCCGGGGCAACAACAGGTACGTCCGGCTTGCGCGCAGGTATCAGCGCGGTGACCGCGAGGACGAAGAACGCGGCCGTGAGCAGCGGCGGCGTGTTGAGGCCCCAGGCGGTCGCGACGGCACCGCCCAGCAGGGCGCCCAGGGGCACTCCGGCGTAGGCCAGGGTCCGGAAGGCCGCAGCGACCCGGCCGAGCAGTGCGGCGGGGCTGCGCTGCTGCATGAGGGTCGTCGTGTTCACGTTCCACACCATGCCCATGAGCCCGAAGACGGCGAGCGCCCCCACCAGCACGGCCAGGCTGCGCACGGTGCCCATGACGACGAGCGCCCCGGTCTGCACCGTGCCGGCGAGCAGGACGGCACCCGTCCGGCCGAGGCGGTGCACCAGCCGGCCGTTCACCAGCCCTCCGGCCAGGCTGCCGAGCGTGACGGCAGTGCCCGCCGCCGCGAATCCCGCGGGTCCCGCGCCCAGCCATCCGGTCACCAGGACGACCAGGGTGGCGAGCAGTGCGCCCATGCCGATGTTGCACAGGGCGGTGGCGGCACAGAGTCCGCGCAGGGGGCTGTCGCCCCACAGCGTGCGCAGTCCGTCCGTGATCTCCCGGCGCAGAGTGCTGCCCCCGGGGTCGGCCGCCCGCCGGGGCCGCGTGGCCGGGAGGGACACGACCAGGGCGGCCGCCACCAGGAACGTGACCGCGTCCACGGCGAAGGGGAGGGCCGCTCCGGCGGCGATCAGCAGCGGCACGGCAGGCCCGCCGAGCAGACCGCCGGCGATCCGCTGCCCGGTCATCAGCCGGGCGTTCGCGCTGCCGAGGGCCTCGGCGTCCACCAGGGCGGGCAGCAGGGCCGTCGACGCGTTGTCGAACAGCGTCTGAAGCGCGGTCAAGGTGAAGGCCAGCAGGATCAGCAGGCCGATCGAGGCGTGGCCCAGCCCGACGACGACCGCGAACCCCGCGACCAGCAGGCCCCGTACCGCGTCCACGGTCCACATGGCCCGCCGCTGGTCCACCCGGTCGGCGACGGCGCCACCGAGCAGCCCGAAGGCGATCCAGGGCAGATAGCCGCAGGCGGTGACCGAGGCGATGAGCAGGGGTTCGTCGGTCAGCGAGGCAGCCAGCAGGGGCAGCGCGGCCGTACGCAGCGCGTCACCGAAGCTGGAGAGCACCGCGGCACCCCACAGCCGTCCGAATCCCCCGCGCCACGCGGGCACACCTGGCTCCGCCGTCCCGACCGCCGCCACAACTCCCCCTCGCGGTTCTCGCCTTCACGAAAACCGTAGGGGGTGCCACTGACAGTCGGCCGGAGGCGAGGGAAGGAACGGCTTCGGCCAGGCGCCCTGGGGCACCCGGCCGATGACAAGTCCTAGATCTCGCCGCGCAGTTTCGCGAGCGCCTCGGCGAGGATCGCCTCGCCGTCCGCGTCGCTGCGCCGCTCCCGTACGTACGCGAGGTGCGTCTTGTACGGCTCGGTGCGCGGCGGGTCCGGCGGGTTGTCCCGGTCCTGGCCGGCCGGGAAGCCGCAGCGCGGGCAGTCCCAGGTGTCGGGAACCTGCGCGTCGCTGGCGAAGCTCGGCTGCGTCTCATGCCCGTTGGAGCACCAGAAGGAGATGCGCAGACGCGGCGCGGACTCGCCACGCTCGGCCTCGCCCATCGGCCCCGCCCCGACCCGGCTTCCTCGGATCGCGTTGCCACTTGCCACGGTCGTAACTCCCTGCGTGATGGTGCCGCGAAGCGAGTCGGCGTTTCGCTTCGTTGCGAGCGCCTCAGTCTACGTAAGGCCCAACGCGCGTCCAGTGATTGGAGTTACAGCCCGCACACCTAGACGCAAGCCCCATGATAGGCCGCGCTCACGAGCGCGTACCGAACATGGGGCCTTACGTACGGAATGTATGTGCTTGTGAGACGGCGATCAGTTGTTCGTCTTCATGAGGATGCCGAGGACGACGATGCACGCGAACCACAGCAGACCGATCACGATGGTGATGCGGTCGAGGTTGCGCTCGGCGACCGAGGAGCCGCCGACGGACGACTGCATACCGCCACCGAACATGTCGGAGAGACCGCCGCCCTTCCCCTTGTGCATCAGCACCAGCAGCATCATCAGCAGGCTGAAGACGATCAGGGCGATCGAGAACCCCAAAACCACGGCTGGACCAACTTCCTCGGATTCGGATGGACGACGGGGACACAGCACCACGGCTGTGCCCCCGCAAGGGTACGACGGATCGCGTCTAGCGCATACTCACTGGTCGCGGAAGCGCACGATCTTGACGAACTCGTCGGCGTCCAGCGAGGCGCCCCCGACCAGGGCTCCGTCGATGTCGGCCTGCGCCATGATCTCCGCGACGTTGCCGGACTTCACGGAGCCGCCGTACTGGATGCGGACCTTGTCGGCCACCTCCTGTGTGTACAGCTCGGCGAGCTTGCCGCGGATGGCCGCGCAGACCTCCTGGGCGTCCTCGGCGCCGCAGACCTTGCCGGTGCCGATGGCCCAGACGGGCTCGTAGGCGATCACGATCGACTCGGCCTGCTCGGCCGGGAGGTCCTTCAGACCGCCCTCGATCTGGGTGAGGGTGTGGGTGACGTGGTTGCCCGCCTCGCGGACGTCCAGCTCCTCGCCGACGCACAGGATCGGGGTGAGGCCGTGCTTGTAGGCGGCCTTGACCTTGGCGTTGACCAGCTCGTCGGTCTCGTTGTGGTACTGGCGGCGCTCGGAGTGACCGATCGCCACGAACGAGCACTTCAGCTTGGCCAGCATCGGACCGGAGATCTCGCCGGTGTACGCGCCGGAGTCGTGCGCCGAGATGTCCTGGGCGCCGTACTTGATCTTGAGCTTGTCGCCGTCGACCAGGGTCTGCACGGAGCGCAGGTCGGTGAAGGGCGGCAGGACGGCGACCTCGACGGCCTCGTAGTCCTTGTCGGCCAGGGCGAAGGCGAGCTTCTGGACGTGCGCGATGGCCTCGAGGTGGTTGAGGTTCATCTTCCAGTTGCCCGCCATCAGCGGCGTGCGCGTGCTCATCTAGGTCAGTCCTCCAGTGCGGCGAGGCCGGGGAGCGTCTTGCCCTCGAGGTATTCGAGGGAGGCGCCGCCACCGGTCGAGATGTGGCCGAATGCGTTCTCGTCGAAGCCGAGCGTGCGCACGGCGGCGGCGGAGTCACCGCCGCCGACGACCGTGAAGCCCGGCGAGTCGAGGAGGGCCTGGGCGACCGCCTTGGTGCCCTCGGCGTAGTCGGGGTGCTCGAAGACGCCCATGGGACCGTTCCAGAAGACGGTCTCGGCGTCGGCGAGCTTCGAGGCGTACAGCTCTCGGGTCCTGGGGCCGATGTCCAGCCCCTCCTGGTCGGCGGGGATCTTGTCCGCGTCGACCACGGTGTTCTCGGTGGGAGCCTTGGCCTTCAGGTCCGGGAATTCCCGGGAGACCACGACGTCGACGGGGAGCAGCAGCTCGACGCCCTGCTTCTCCGCACGCTCCATGTACTCGGTGACGGCCGGGACCTGGTCCTCCTGCAGGAGGGAGATGCCGACCTCGTAGCCCTTGGCCTTGAGGAAGGTGTAGGCCATGCCGCCGCCGATGAGCAGCCGGTCGGCCTTGCCGAGCAGCTCGTCGATGACGGCGAGCTTGTCGGAGACCTTGGCGCCGCCGAGCGCGACGACGTAGGGGCGCTTGACGTCCGCGGTGAGCTTCTTCAGGACGCCGACCTCGGTGGCGATCAGGTAGCCGGCGTAGTGCGGCAGGCGGGCCGGGAGGTCGTACACGGAGGCGTGCTTGCGGTGCACGGCGCCGAAGCCGTCACCGACGTAGACGTCGGCGAGGGCCGCGAGCCGGTCGGCGAACTCGCCGCGCTCGGTGTCGTCCTTGGAGGTCTCGCCGGGGTTGAAGCGCAGGTTCTCGATGACCGCGACCTGGCCGGGCTGGAGGCCGTTCACGGCGTCGTGGGCGGCGGGGCCGACAGTGTCCTGGGCGAACGCGACCGGCGCGCCGAGGAGTTCACCGAGCCGCTCGGCGGCGGGCAGCAGCGAGAAGGCGGGGTCCGCAGCGCCCTTGGGGCGGCCCAGGTGCGAGGCGACGACCACCTTGGCGCCCGCCTCGGCGAGGGCCTTGACGGTACGCAGGACGGCGCGGATGCGGCCGTCGTCGGTGATGACGCCGTCGGCGAGCGGAACGTTGAGGTCGGCGCGGACGAAGACCCGCTTGCCGTCCACACCCGCGGTGAGAAGTTCGTCGATGGTCTTCATGGGAGGGGACTCCTGAGGAGGGCTCTTTGATCCTACGGGGCCTGATCTTCGCAGGTCGGCCGGGTCGGCCTGTACGCGCGTAAGGGCTCGGACAGCGCGACGGTGCGCTGCCCGAGCCCTGCTTTAACGCATCGACTGCCCGCTGCGGGCGATCAGAGCTGGTTGCCGACGAAGACCGTCAGGTCCACGAGGCGGTTGGAGTAGCCCCACTCGTTGTCGTACCAGCCGATGACCTTCACGTTCTTGCCCTCCTGGACCATGGTCAGGGAGGAGTCGAAGGTGCAGGACGCCGGGGCGTTGACGATGTCGGAGGAGACGATCGGGTCCTCGGTGTAGTCGAGGAGGCCCTTCAGCTCGCCCTCGGCGGCCTTCTGGAAGGCGGCGTTGACCTCTTCCTTGGTGACCTCTCGGCCGAGCTCGACGACCAGGTCGGTGACCGAGCCGGTCGGGACCGGGACGCGCATGGCGATGCCGTCCAGCTTGCCCTTGAGCTGCGGCAGGACCAGGGCGGTTGCCTTGGCGGCACCGGTGGTCGTCGGGATGATGTTCTCGGCGGCGGCACGGGCGCGGCGCAGGTCCGTGTGCGGGAAGTCCAGGATGCGCTGGTCGTTCGTGTACGCGTGCACCGTGGTCATCAGACCCTTGACGATGCCGAAGTTCTCGTCCAGGACCTTCGCCATCGGCGCCACACAGTTGGTGGTGCAGGAGGCGTTGGAGATGACGTGGTGGTTGGCCGCGTCGTACTTGTCCTGGTTGACGCCCATCACGATGGTGATGTCCTCGTCCTTGGCCGGGGCCGAGATGAGGACCTTCTTCGCGCCACCGGCGATGTGCTTCGCGGCGTCTACCTTCTTGGTGAAGATGCCGGTCGACTCGATGACGATGTCGACGCCCAGCTCGCCCCAGGGGATGTCGGCCGGGTTGCGCTCGGAGAGCACCTTGATGGTGTGGCCGTCGACGGTGATGGTGTCGGCGGTGTGGGTGACCTCCTGCTTGAGGCGGCCCAGGATCGTGTCGTACTTCAGCAGGTGAGCGGTGGTCGCGGTGTCACCCAGGTCGTTGACAGCCACAACCTCGATGTCGGCACCCTGCTCCAGCAGTGCGCGGAAGTAGTTACGCCCGATACGGCCGAAGCCGTTGATGCCTACGCGGATCGTCACGAACCGATCTCCTCGTTGGTACGCCGGCCATGCGGTGCCGGCGAGCTGTATTTGGGATGTCCCCGACCACCCCCGACCCTACCTCTCTGAGGCCCCCGCAGTGACATCGAGATGCCGCATACACGGGCAGGCGGTCCGTACCGGCCAGTAGGGTACGGACCACCTCGGATCGACGGTCGTTTCGCGGGTCTTTGTTACGTAATGCCGCCGCCCGTTGGCGCTCTTTTCACTCGTTCGTGAGCGGGTCGGCTCACCTGAGGGGTGACGCTTTCGCGCACCGTTGAGAGAGGGTCCCGCTCACCTGTCGAGTGGGGCCTGCGCTCACCCGTCAAGAGAGGCGAACGCCTTCCTCAACAGGGCCACTCGGTCGGCCGCCGACGGCACCTGTTCCAGACCGAAGCCGAGCAGCACGGTCCTGTCGGTGGTGACCGCTCCGTACGTCTGGAAGAGCGTTCCGGTGCGCGTCCAGTCCTTCAGGACGGCCGGGCTGCCGGCAGGCGGTCCGGCCACCTTCCAGGCACCCAGGGACGTCTCGAAGCCCTCGGTCTCCTTCGCCGCGCCGCCGACGACGAGCGAGGCGTCGTCGGCGAGGACGCCGTGCCCGCCGCTGCCCGGGTCGGTGATGTAGCCGATCGAGACCTCGACGGACTTGCCGGCGTACGCGCTCAGGTCGAAGCCCACCTGCTGCCAGCCGCCGGAGCTGCCGGTGAGGCTGTTCCACGAGCCGCTGGTGCCGGTCGCGGTACAGGCGTTGCCCTCGAGCGTCAGGTAGTGCTTCAGCCAGGGGTGCTCGCCGATCAGGAACCCGGCGCCGCACTCGGCCGGCACAGCCGTCCTCGTGGCCCCGCCGGTCTCCGGGAGGGTCGTCCAGTCGTCGGCGCCCACGGTGTGGGCCTCGACGACCGCGTGGTCGTAGCCGGGTTCGGTGTCCCACAGCAGCCGGGTGCTCAGCGTCGGCCGGTCGGCGGCGGTGACACCGGTGAGGTCGACGGTGCGGGTCAGGCGCTTGTAGGCGTCGTCGGTGTGCAGGGCCGCGGCCATGTAGGAGCCGGAGTACGGGCCGTACGGGCTGACGGTCCCGGCGAACCGGCCCGCGCCCGCGCTCTTGAACTGCGGATATGCGTCGGCGGACAGCTCGTCCGAGGTGACGCCGTAGGTGCCCGCCTTCTCCAGCGGGTTGCCGGGCGCGTCACCGAGGGCGCCGGTGTAGCCGTCGAGGCTGCCGGAGCCGGTGAAGCCGGAGGCTCCCTTGGTCGACGTACGGCTGTAGGCACCCAGGTAGTACTGGCTGAAGTCGTCCGAGAGGGTGCCGTCGCCGAGGTCGACGCTGCCGCCGGCCAGTTCGCCGGCCTCGATCAGCCGTCCGCCCTCGTTGAGGTAGGCGCGCAGCTGGAGCTGGGTGGCGTTGGCCGGTCCGCCGGCACCGGAGTAGTGCACGACCGTCCTGAAGTGCCCCAGCACGCCGAGCGCGTCGGGCGCGCCCTGGGTGGCGACGTCCCAGACGATCGCCCTGTGGCCGCTCGCCTTCAGCGCGTCCACGTACTTCTGGGCCTGCGTGGCGGCCGCGCCCTCCTCGGCGACCACGAGGGTGTCCGCCCGGGGCCGCTCGGCGACGGTGTAGGTGAAGTGCGAGCTGGAGACCTTCCTGCCGTTCTTGGTCTCACCGGTGAACCACACCTCGACCTTGTCGCCCGGTTCGCCGTCCTGGACCTTCGCCCGGTACTCGTCGAAGTAGAGGTCGTCCTCGCCCCCGTAGGTCTCGCCGCCCTTCCAGTGCCTGAGCGTCTGGTCCCACGTACGGCCGCCGTTGACGCGGTACTTCAGCTCCTTGTCGCGCACGGACTTCCGTACGACGACCGAGACCTCCTGGTCCGCGCCGCGCGCGTACGACGTGGAGAACGCGGCCGGGGTGAAGTCGGGGGCGCTCAGGCCGACCGAGGAGACCGGTCGGTCGGGGTGGCCGGCGGTCTCGGCGACGGAGAGCGCGAACGGGACGTTCTTCTCGAACTCCTGCCGGATCAGCTTCTCGTCGTCGGGGAAGTTGAACACCGACTGGCAGTCGGCTGGGTTCCAGGCGTCGTTCGGGTCGATGTTCGACGCGGTCTGGCAGGTCGACATCTCGGGGGTGAACATCGCTATGCCGTTGACGTTCGAGGCATGGCCGTCCGCCTCGCCGTTGGTGGTGTACAGCTCCGAGGAGATCTGCGAGCGGTAGCCGGGGATGGCCGGGTTGTCGGGGGTGCCCGCGAGCGCCTTGTAGAGCACGTCGTCCGGGGTGGGGGTGGCCACCTGCCAGCCGACGCCGTACAGGAGGAGTTCGGCGGCGGAGTGGTAGTTGATGCTGTACCTGAAACCGATGCGCTTCTCGAAGCCGTCGAGCGCCTTGGTCTCGGGCTCGGACTCGGGGCTCGCGCCGCGGTAGGTCTGGCTGGTGGGGTTCGGGGACGAACCCTCGTCGTCGTAGCCCCACTTGTAGGGGAAGTTGCGGTTGAGGTCGACGCCGTCGCCCGCGCTGATGACGCCGTCGCCGTTGACGTCCCGGAGGTTCTTGCGCCACAGGCGGGTGGTGGAGTCCTTGAACGTGTAGTCGTAGCCGTCGGGGTTGGCCGAGAGGACGAACCACAGCTCGGTCGAGTCGACGATCTTCTTGATGCGCTTGTCGGTCTTGTAGTTGTCCAGGTAGTAGTGCATCAGACGCCGGGTCATCTCCGGTGTGATCCACTCACGCGCGTGCTGGTTGGACATGTACAGCACGGAGGGTTTCGAGCCGTCCTTCGACTTCTTCGCGTTCTTGGTCAGTTTGAGCGCGAGGATGTCCTGGCCGTTGATCGTCTTGCCGATTGACTCGACCTTGGTGAGATCGGGGTGGGCCTGCCCGGTCCGGACGATCTCCTGTTCCAGGCCTCCGCTTCCGCCGTACGGACGGAACACGCTCTGGGAGGCGTCCTGGACGCGCGCCTCGGCCCTGGCCGAGAGGGTGTGCTCGGTGAGGTCGACGCCCTGCTGCTCGAGCTTCTTCGCCTGCTGGTCGGTGAGGTAGACCTCGACCTTGGTCTTCCCCTTCCCGGCCACCTGCTCGCCGAGTTCATGGCCGTCCTGTCCGGCCTTGAGGAGCAGGGGAATCTGCTGCTGGGTGACGTCGGCTCGGAAGACCTTGACCTCGTCGGGGTCGGACGGGGAGGGACTTCCGCTCTGGGCCTGGGCGATGGGTGCAAGGCTCGCTCCTCCGATCAGAAGCGTGCCGACAGCGAGGATCGATCTCGCTCTGTGTCTCATGAACCCCCCTACCGGTGGTCCGCCACAGCGGCGAACAGGTTGCCAGGCTCATGTCACTCCATGATCGAGTCAAGAGCGCCTCACGGACACGCAAACGCCGGTGCCGATCACCCGAACGGGCGTCGGCACCGGCGAATTGACGGGGCTTCGGATCAGCCGACGAGGTTGTCGGCCAGCTCCTCCGAGAGGTTGGCCTCCGTGCCCGGGATGCCCAGGTCGGCGGCGCGCTTGTCGGCCATCGCCAGCAGGCGGCGGATACGGCCCGCGACCGCGTCCTTGGTCAGCGGCGGGTCGGCGAGCGCGCCCAGCTCCTCCAGGGAGGCCTGCTTGTGCTCCATGCGCAGCCGGCCGGCGGCCGCGAGGTGCTCGGGCACCTCCTCGGCGAGGATCTCCAGAGCCCGCTGGACGCGGGCACCGGCGGCCACGGCGGCGCGGGCCGAGCGGCGCAGGTTGGCGTCGTCGAAGTTGGCGAGCCGGTTGGCGGTGGCCCGCACCTCGCGCCGCATCCGGCGCTCCTCCCAGGCCAGCACGGACTCGTGCGCACCGAGCCGGGTGAGCAGGGCGCCGATCGCGTCACCGTCGCGCACGACCACCCGGTCCACCCCGCGCACCTCGCGGGCCTTCGCGGCGATGGAGAGCCTGCGGGCGGCGCCGACCAGCGCGAGCGCGGCCTCCGGACCCGGGCACGTCACCTCCAGGGAGGAGGAGCGGCCGGGCTCGGTCAGCGAACCGTGTGCCAGGAAGGCCCCGCGCCAGGCCGCCTCCGCGTCACAGGTGGCCCCGGAGACCACCTGCGGGGGCAGGCCGCGGATCGGGCGGCCCCGGCCGTCGACGAGGCCGGTCTGGCGGGCCAGCTGGTCGCCGCCCGCGACCACGCGCACCACGTAGCGCGAGCCACGGCGCAGTCCGCCGGGCGCCATCACGATCAGTTCCGAGCTGTGACCGAAGATCTCCAGGATGTCCCGCTTGAGCCGACGGGCCGCCATGGCGGTGTCCAGCTCCGCCTCGATCACGATGCGCCCGCTCACCAGGTGAAGGCCGCCGGCGAACCGCAGAATGGCGGAGACCTCCGCCTTCCTGCAGCAGGTCCGGGTGACGGGGAGCCGGGAGATCTCGTCCTTCACCGCTGCCGTCATCGCCATGGGCCGATCCTTCCATGCATCCGAAAAATACGGTCGTACGCGGCGGCCAGCAGCTCCGGGTCGTGCCGGGGGCTGCCGTCGGTCCGGGCCACCGGCGCCAGCTCGACCGCGGCCCCCAGCCGCTTGCCGGCCTCGGTGAGCGAGTCGCGGTCGGGCACCGCGGCCTCGTCGGCCAGCACCACGTCCAGGGCGAGTTTAGGGGCGTGTCGCCCCAAAACCTCCAAATGACGCTGCGGGGAGAAGCCCTCGGTTTCTCCGGGCTGCGGGGCGAGGTTCAGGGACAGGACCTTGCGCGCCTTGGTCTCGGTGAGGGCGTCCAGCAGCTCCGGGACGAGCAGGTGCGGTATCACCGAGGAGAACCAGGATCCGGGGCCGAGCACCACCCAGTCCGCGTCCAGGACCGCGGCGACGGCCTCGGGGACGGCGGGCGGGTCGTTCGGCACGAGGTGCACGGACTGCACCTCGCCGGGCGTGAGGGCGACCGTCGCCTGCCCGCGCACCGTGTCGACGTCGTCCGGGCGCTCCGGGTCGTGCCCCTTGACCAGGGCCTGAAGCTCCAGCGGTACGGCGGACATGGGCAGCACGCGCCCGTGCGCACCGAGCAGCTTGCCGACCAGGTCCAAGGCCTGGACGTGGTCGCCGAGCTGCTCCCACAGGGCCACGATCAGCAGGTTGCCGACCGCGTGGCCGTGCATCTCGCCCTGGGACTGGAAGCGGTGCTGGATGACCCGGGCCCAGGTCTGGCCCCAGTCGTCGTCGCCGCACAGCGCGGCCAGCGCCTTGCGGAGGTCGCCGGGCGGCAGCACGCCCAGCTCGTCGCGCAGGCGCCCGCTGGAACCGCCGTCGTCCGCCACGGTGACGACGGCGGTGAGGTCGCCGGTGATCCGGCGCAGCGCGGCGAGCGAGGCGGACAGGCCCATGCCGCCGCCGAGGGCGACGACCTTGGGCTGGGCGCCGCGCCGGCGGACCCGGCCGCCGCGGGCCTCGGCGGGGCGGGCCGCCCTTGCCTCGGCCGCGGCACGGCTCGAACGGCCCTCCGGCACCACCCGGCGCAGTCTGCTCAGCCGCGGTGTACGTTCCGTCATTCCCGTCCCATGTCCCGGTGTACGACCACCGTCTCCACGCCCTCGGCCGCGAGGCGCGCGGCGAGCTTCTCCGACACCGCGACCGAGCGGTGCTTGCCGCCGGTGCAGCCGATGGCGATCGTCACATAGCGCTTGCCCTCGCGCCGGTACCCGGTCGCGATCAGCCGCAGCAGCTCGGCGTACCGGTCGAGGAACTCCTTGGCCCCGGGCTGGTTGAAGACGTAGGCGGACACCTCTTCGTTGAGGCCGGTGAAGGGGCGCAGCTCCGGGACCCAGTGCGGGTTGGGCAGGAACCGCATGTCCGCGACCAGGTCGGCGTCGACCGGCAGGCCGTACTTGAAGCCGAAGGACATCACGGTGGCCCGCAGCTCGGGCTCCTCGTCGCCCGCGAACTGGGCGTCCATCTTGGCGCGCAGCTCGTGCACGTTGAGGCTGGAGGTGTCGATCACCAGATCGGCGTCGCCGCGCAGCTCGCGCAGCAGCTCCCGCTCTGCGGCGATGCCGTCGACGATGCGTCCGTCGCCCTGGAGCGGGTGCGGGCGGCGCACCGACTCGAAGCGGCGCACCAGGGCCTCGTCGGAGGACTCCAGGAAGACGATCCGCCGGGTCACGCTCCGGGTGTCGAGGTCGGCGAGGGATTCGCGCAGGTTGTCGAAGAAACGCCGGCCGCGTACGTCGACGACGACCGCGATCCGCGCCACGTTGCCCTGGGACCGGGCGCCCAGCTCCACCATGGTGGGGATCAGGGCCGGCGGGAGGTTGTCCACGACGAACCAGCCGAGGTCCTCCAGACACTTCGCGGCCGTCGACCGGCCCGCTCCGGACATGCCGGAGATGATCACCAGCTCGGGGATGGCCGCCTCTTCGGGGGCCCCGGCCGGTGTGACGTCGGTACTCACCTGTGCTCCGTTTTCCTCAGCCGCCTGCTGCGGCTCCCCCGCGACCGCCTGTTCTCGGTCCGCTGTGGGCTGTGCGTCGTGCTCGTTCATGTCTCCTGCCCCCGTCGTTCGTCCGGGAGGCCCGCGGTCACGGGCTCCCCCGAGGAACCCCCCGTCGTATCGGGTTCCTCGTCCTCAATGATCTCTCCGGTCGCCGTGTTCACGGCGGGTGCGGCCGGAGCCGCCCGGGCGAGGGCCACGGCGATGGTCTCGGCCGTCTTCCGACCTATGCCGGGCACCTCCTGGATCTGCTCGATTGTGGCGGACCGCAGCTTCTTCACCGAGCCGAAATGCTTGATGAGCGCCTGTTTACGGGTCTCGCCCAGACCGGGCACGTCGTCCAGGGGGCCGGCGCGGAAACGCTTGGCGCGCTTGGTGCGCTGGTAGGTGATCGCGAAGCGGTGGGCCTCGTCGCGGACACGCTGGAGCAGATAGAGGCCCTCGCTGGAGCGGGGCAGGACCACCGGGTCGTCCTCACCGGGCACCCAGACTTCCTCCAGGCGCTTGGCAAGGCCGCACACGGCAATGTCGTCGATGCCCAGCTCGTCCAGCGCCCGCCGGGCCGCCGCGACCTGCGGCTGCCCGCCGTCGACCACGACGAGCTGGGGCGGGTAGGCGAACTTCCTGGGGCGGCCGTCGTCGTCCTTGAGGGCCCCGGTGAGGGGATCGCCGTCGACGAGGACGCTCTCACCGTCGGCGAGGCCGGCCTCGCCGTCCGTCCACTCGCCCGTCCTCTCCTTCTCGGCCAGGTAGCGCCGGAAGCGGCGGGTGATCACCTCATGCATGGAGCGGACGTCGTCCTGACCCGCGAAGCCCTTGATCTGGAAGCGTCGGTACTCGCTCTTGCGCTGCAGGCCGTCCTCGAAGACGACCATGGAGGCGACCACGTCGTCACCCTGCAGGTGCGAGATGTCGTAGCACTCGACCCGCAGCGGGGCGCTGTCCAGGTCGAGGGCCTCCGCGATCTCCTCCAGCGCCCGCGAGCGCGTGGTCAGGTCGGAGGCGCGCTTGGTCTTGTGCAGGGCGAGGGCCTGCTGGGCGTTGCGCTGCACGGTCTCCATCAGCGCCTTCTTGTCGCCGCGCTGCGGGATGCGCAGCGAGACGTTCGACCCGCGGCGGCCTGTCAGCCACTCCTGGACCGGCTCGACCGGCTCGGGCAGGGCCGGGACGAGGACCTCCTTGGGGACGGCGTCCCCCGTCTCCTCGCCGTACAGCTGCTGCAGGGCGTGCTCGACGAGGGCGGCGGTGGTGACCTCCTCGACCTTGTCGGTCACCCAGCCGCGCTGCCCGCGCACCCGGCCGCCGCGCACGTGGAAGATCTGGACGGCCGCCTCCAGCTCGTCCTCCGCGACGGCGATGAGGTCGGCGTCGGTCGCGTCGGCGAGCACGACCGCGTTCTTCTCCATGGCCTTCTTCAGGGCCTCGATGTCGTCGCGCAGGCGGGCGGCCCGCTCGTACTCCATCTCCTCGGCCGCCTCCGTCATCTGCTTCTCCAGACGGCGGAGGTAGGTGCCGGTCCGGCCCGCCACGAAGTCGCAGAACTCCTCGGCCAGGTCCCGGTGGTCCTCCGGGGTGACGCGGCCGACGCAGGGGGCGGAGCACTTGCCGATGTAGCCGAGCAGACAGGGGCGGCCGGTGCGGGCGGCGTTCTTGAAGACGCCGGCCGAGCAGGTGCGCACCGGGAAGACCCGCAGCAGCAGGTCGACGGTGTCCCGGATGGCCCACGCATGGCCGTAAGGGCCGAAGTACCTGACGCCCTTCTTCTTGTGACCGCGCATCACCTGCACGCGCGGGAACTCCTCGTTCATCGTCACCGCGAGGTACGGGTAGCTCTTGTCGTCGCGGTACTTGACGTTGAACCGGGGGTCGTACTCCTTGATCCAGGAGTACTCCAGCTGCAGTGCCTCGACCTCCGTGGACACCACGGTCCACTCCACGGACGCGGCGGTGGTCACCATCGTCCGGGTGCGCGGGTGCAGGTTCGCCAGGTCCTGGAAGTAGTTCGCCAGGCGCTGGCGCAGGCTCTTCGCCTTTCCGACGTAGATCACCCGGCGGTGCTCGTCACGGAACCTGTACACCCCCGGGGAGTCCGGGATCTCACCCGGCCTGGGGCGGTAGCTGGAGGGGTCGGCCATGTCTCACACCCTACTGGCGAGCACCGACACCGCGTCGGGCCTGTGGACAACGCCCACCGGCGCGGCCCGCCGTCCGGCGCAGGTCGGCGCGGTCAGGGCCGCACGGCCCCTGAGGGCAGCATTCCGGCCATGCTGCACCCTGTGGAGCCGCCCGCCGGGGCACCTCGGCGGGCCGTCCCGCGGACCGTCCGGGCCCCGGCCCGCAGGTGCGGGGGTCGCGGCTCGGCCGGGAGTACACCCTGACCGGGCCCGAGGTGTTGTCGGGGTCTTGTCAACACGCTTCAATGCGGGGGAACTCGGGGCCGTGCACGCCGACGAACGGACGCGGCATGCGCAGACACGGGCGCCCCTGCGCCCACGGGGGTGGCCCCGCACACCTGCGCCGACGGTCCGACCAGCCGTCGTGACACCTCATAGAAAGGCCCCTGTGCATGCGGCACGCCACCGAGCACGCGGACGTCCCCACCGCGGAACTGGACACGGCCCTGCGGGGCGGCCCCTTCCACGTGGCGCTGCGCGCCGCGATCGCCGCCCGCGGACTGCCGCTCCAGCGCGTGCAGCACCATCTGTCGCGTCACGGGGTCAAGGTCGGGGTCACCAGCCTCAGTTACTGGCAGCAGGGCGCCCGCCGCCCGCAGCGTCCCGAGTCACTGCGGGCCGTACGAGCCCTGGAGGAGATCCTCCAGCTGCCCGACGAGTCCCTGATCCGGCTGCTCGTCCAGGCCGGCGAGCCCGCCTCCCACGGCCGCCCCTCGGCCCGCTCCTACCGCTCCCTGGTCGAGGCCTCCGACGTCCTGAACCGGCTCCAGACCGGCCTGGGCTGGTCCCTCGACGGCGGGCTGCACACCCTCGGCCATCACGAACGCGTCCGGATCGGAGCCCACCGCGAACTGGCGGGCCGCGAGTCCCACCACATCGTGCGGGCCCACCGCGACGGCGTCGACCGCTTCGTCGCCGTCCACCACGGCGACCCCGGCTGCCGACCGCGCGACATGACGGTGCACGCTCTGGAGAACTGCCGCACGGGGCGCGCCCGTTGGGACCAGGACACCGGCGTGCTGGTGACCGAACTCCTCTTCGGCACCCGACTGCGCGCCGGCGACACCTTCCTCTTCCGCTACGGCATCGAGGACGGCACGGCCGGGGTCTCGCACGAGTACGTGCACCGGTTCGGCTTCCCGGGCGGCCAGTACGCGCTCCAGGTGCGCTTCGACCGGGCCGCACTGCCGACGCACTGCCAGCGCTTCGCCCAGCACTCGCCCGCGGCCCCCCGCAGCGGCCGCCACGAGCTGGCGGTCAGCGGACCGCACCACAGCGTCCACGTGGTCGAGCCCCGGATACGGCCGGGCGTGGTCGGGATCGCCTGGGACTGGGGGTGACGGGGACACGGCCTGCCGGGCCCGGCAGGAGAGGAGTGGGCGTGAGGGGTGTCCGCGAGTGAGCGCCTGACCGTCGTTCGGCCGTGCGCGCAGGTCAGGCGCCCGGACCGGCGATGATCCTGCCGTTCGACGTCTTCACCGGCAGCTCGTTCAACGGCTCCGTGGCCGGCGCCTGGACCACCTTGCCCGTCACAGCGTCGAACTGGCTCCCGTGGCAGGGGCAGATCAGGGTCGTCCCCTGGAGCTTGTTGATGGGGCACCCCGCGTGCGTGCAGATGGTGCTGTAGGCCTTGAGGGCCCCGCTCCCGTCCCGGCTGACCACGACGTTGTGGTCGCGGTAGAGCTGGGCGCCGCCCTTCGCGACCTCGCTCTCGGCGCCGAGGTCGACCGGTGCGGTCGGGGTCGCGTCGGCCGTGGTGCCTCCCGGAGCCGAGCAGGCGGCCAGCCCGAGCCCGGCGACCGGGGCCACGGCGGCTCCTCGAAGGACGGTACGACGACTCGTGGACGGGCGGGCCGATCGGGCGGGCATCAGGTCTCCACTGGTCAGAGGGCGTGCAGGCCGACGATACCCGGGCAGAACGGCCGGCTTCGGAGCGGGGGCGGGGCAGGGCAGGAGGGGGGCCGGGCAACGGGGACGGGAGGTGAGCGAGGAGGTGGGCGGTGTCGGTGCGTAATCGATTGCGTAAGCGTTTACGCGAGGGTGGTGGATGGGATACCTTCCCGGCGTTCAGCGGCGCAGCGACTCAGTGGTTTGGCTACGTGACCGGCTCGGCGACGTGACCGGCTCGGCGGCTCAGGAAAGGGGAAGCGCGATGCCCACCATGGCGGACGTGGCCCGGAGTGCCGGTGTCTCCGTGGCAACCGTCTCCCACGTGCTCAACGGCACGCGTCCGGTGCTGCCCCACACCCGCCAGGCCGTACTGGACGCCATGGACGCCCTCGACTACACGCCCAACACCCTCGCCCGCTCCCTGGTGACCTCCCGCACCCGCTCCATCGGCCTCGCGGTGTCGGCGATCAGCAACCCGTACTTCACGGAGATCCTTCAGGGCGTCGAGGCCGCCGCCGTGGACGCGGGCTACAGCCTGCTCATCGCCGACCCGCACGACGACCCCGCGCACGAGCGGAAGGTCGTCCAGCTCCTCCACGAGCGCCGGGTGGACGGCATGATCGTCGCCCCGTCCGCACGCCCGGACGACCTCGTCGCCTACCTCAGCCGCCACGCCGTGCCGACGGTGTTCCTGGACCGGGTCCTCCCGACCGGCGCCTCTGCCACGGACGGTCCGGGAGCTGATCAAGCTCGCCTCGACCCGGGTAGCTTCGATCAGGTCTGCGCCGAGAGCGCCGAGCCGATGGCCCGGCTCGTCGCCCACCTCGCCGGGCTCGGCCATCGCCGAATCGGCCTGGTCGCGGGCCTGCCCGGACTCAGCACCACCAGCGAGCGGATCACGGGCTACCAGCAGGCCCTCGGCGCCGCCGGCCTTTCTCTGGACGACGACCTCGTGGTGTCCGGCAACTCGGAGTCGTCCGGCGCCGAGCGGGCCACGAACGTCCTGCTCTCCCTCCCCTCTCCGCCCACGGCGCTGGTCACCGCCAACAACGCCATGACCATCGGTGCCCTGCGCACCCTGCGCCGCCAGGGGCTGGTGGTACCGGACGACATCGCCCTGTGCTGCTTCGACGACTTCGCCTGGGCCGACCTGTTCTCGCCCCGGCTCACCGCCATCGCCCAGCCCAGCAGGGAGATCGGCGCCCAGGCCGTCCGGGTGCTCCTGGACCGGTTGGCCACGCCCGACCGGCCGGCCCGGACCGTACGGCTGCCCTGCGCCTTCGTCCACCGCACCTCCTGCGGGTGCCCGGAGGACCGGGACGGGGCCGGAGTCCCCTGGCCGGCCGGGCCCGGCGGGCAGACCGAATCATCCGCACCCTCCACGTCGTCTGCGCTTTCCGCACTGTCCGAGAAGGGAACCGCCTCGTGATCGTCGTCGCCGGTGAGGCACTGATCGACCTGGTACCGCACGGCCCGGGTGCCCTGGCGGACCTGAAGCCGGCGCTCGGCGGCGGCCCGTACAACACCGCCGTGGCCCTCGGCCGCCTAGGCTCCCCGACCGCCTTCTGCTCCCGCACGTCGTACGACGCCTTCGGCGAGGCCCTGCTCGACGGGCTGCGCCGGGCCGGGGTGGACGTGTCCGGCGTGCAACGCGGCCCCGAGCCGACCACCCTCGCGGTGGCCACCATCGACGCCGGCGGCTCGGCCGCCTACTCCTTCTACGTCGACGGCACCGCCGACCGCATCTTCAGCACCCCTGCCGGTCTCCCCGCGGGTACACGCGCGGTGTCCTTCGGTACCTGCTCGCTCGTCCTGGAACCCGGGGCGAGCGCCTACGAGGAGCTGATGCGGACCGCGGCCGCACAGGGCCTGTTCACCGCCCTCGATCCCAACATCCGAGCCGGACTCATCCCGGACGCCGATGCCTACCGGGCGCGTTTCAAGAGCTGGCTGCCCTCGGTGACGCTGCTGAAGCTCTCCGCGGAGGACGCCGAGTGGCTGGGTGGCACCCCACGCGAGTGGCTGGCCGCGGGACCGGCGGCCGTCGTGGTCACCCGCGGCGGTGACGGCCTCACCGCGCACACCCGGGAGGGCGCCGAGTACTCCGTACCCGGTGAGAAGGTCGAGGTCGTGGACACCATCGGAGCCGGTGACACGGTGAACGCGGCCCTGCTGCACGGCTTGTCCGCTCAGGACGCGCTGACGCCGGAGGCGCTCGCCGCTCTGGGCGCGGACGGCTGGCAGCGGCTGCTGCGGTTGGCGGCGCGCGCGGCAGCGATCACCTGCTCACGCGCGGGGGCGGAGCCTCCGTACGCGGCCGAGCTGGGCGAGCTGTAAGCCGACCGCGGAGGACGTCCGAGTCCTCGGTGATGTTGTCAAGGTGCAGCTGGACCTGCAGTCCGTGCGGCCGGTCGTGTCTGTCGCACCGCAGGGCCAGGGTGGCTGATGGTGGAACGAGCGGCGCCCCGCGGGGAGTTCCCGCGGGGCGCCGTATTTTTGATGTCGTGTCGGAGCTTTGATGATGTGTCAGGGCATGTCCCGAACCGACCTCAGGCCTTGCGGGCCCGCGTCGTCTTCTTCGCCGGTGCCGTCTTCTTCGTGGCTGCGGCGGCCTTCTTGGTCGCCGTGTTGTTGGCCTTGGCCGTCACCGTCTTCTTCGACGTCGACCTGGCCGCGGCCGTCTTCTTGGCCGCCGTGCCGCGCGGTGCCTTCACCGGCTCCGCGTCACTGATGCGGTCGGCGCCGAGGATCTCGCGCAGGAACTTGCCGGTGTGGCTGTCCGGAACGCCGGCGACCTCTTCGGGTGTGCCCTCGGCGACCACCAGGCCACCGCCGGCGCCACCCTCCGGCCCCATGTCGACGATCCAGTCCGCGGTCTTGACCACGTCGAGGTTGTGCTCGATGACGATGACCGTGTTGCCCTTGTCGACCAGGCCGGCGAGGACCTTCAGCAGCTTGCTGATGTCCTCGAAGTGCAGACCGGTGGTCGGCTCGTCCAGGACGTAGACCGTGCGTCCGGTGGAGCGCTTCTGCAGCTCGCTGGCGAGCTTCACGCGCTGCGCCTCACCGCCGGAGAGGGTGGTCGCGGACTGGCCGAGCCGGACATATCCGAGGCCGACGTCCTTCAGCGTCCGCAGGTGCCGGGAGATGGCCGGAACGGCCTCGAAGAAGTCGGTCGCCTCCTCGATCGGCATGTTCAGGACGTCGGCGATGGACTTGCCCTTGTAGTGAACCTCCAGGGTCTCCCGGTTGTACCGGGCGCCGTGGCAGACCTCGCACGGGACGTAGACGTCCGGGAGGAAGTTCATCTCGATCTTGATGGTGCCGTCGCCCGCGCAGTTCTCGCAGCGGCCGCCCTTGACGTTGAAGGAGAAACGCCCGGGCAGATAGCCGCGGACCTTCGCCTCGGTCGTCTCGGCGAACAACTTGCGGACGTGGTCGAAGACACCGGTGTACGTCGCCGGGTTCGATCGCGGGGTGCGGCCGATGGGCGACTGATCGACGTGGACGACCTTGTCGACGAGGTCGTCTCCGTCCACGCGCGTGTGCCGTCCCGGGACGCTGCGCGCGCCGTTCAGCTCACGGGCCAGGTGCGTGTAGAGGATGTCGTTGACCAGCGTCGACTTGCCGGATCCGGACACCCCCGTGACGGCCGTGAACACGCCAAGCGGGAAGGACACGTCGATGTCCTGCAGGTTGTTCTCACGGGCACCGTGCACGGTCAGCTGCCGGGACGGGTCGAGGGGCCGTCGTACGTCCGGGAGCGGAATGGACTTGCGGCCCGAGAGGTACTGGCCGGTCTGCGACTCGGTGTTGGCGAGCAGCTCCTTCAGATGGCCGCTGTGCACCACCTTGCCGCCGTGCTCGCCCGCGCCGGGACCGATGTCGACGATCCAGTCGGCGACCTTGATCGTGTCCTCGTCGTGCTCCACGACGATGAGCGTGTTACCCATGTCACGCAGCCGGACCAGGGTCTCGATCAGTCGATGGTTGTCGCGCTGGTGCAGGCCGATGGACGGCTCGTCCAGGACGTACAGGACGCCGACGAGGCCGGAGCCGATCTGGGTGGCCAGGCGGATGCGCTGCGCCTCGCCGCCGGAAAGGGTGCCGGCGGCACGGTTGAGGGAGAGGTAATCGAGGCCGACGTCGACCAGGAAGCGCAGCCGCTCGTTGACCTCCTTCAAAACGCGCTCGGCGATCTTCTTGTCGCGGGCGTTCAGCTTCAGCTCGCCCAGGAAGTCAGCGCAGTCGCTGATCGACATCCCCGAGACCTCGGCGATCGACTTCTCCATGATCGTGACCGCGAGGACGATCGGCTTCAGGCGCGTGCCCTCACAGGAGGGGCAGGGCACCTCACGCATGTAGCCCTCGAAGCGCTCGCGACTGGCGTCGCTCTCGGCTTCACCGTGCCGGCGCTTGATGAAGGGGACGGCGCCCTCGAAGGGGGTGGTGTACACGCGCTCGCGGCCGTACCGGTTGCGGTACCGGACCTCGATCTGCGTCTTGTGGCCGTAGAGCAGGGCCTTCCGGGCACGCTGCGGCAGGCCCGCGAAGGGAATGTCCGTCCTGAATCCCAGCGCGTCCGCGAGGGCACCGATCAGGCGGCCGAAGTAGTCCTTGGTGTGTCCGTGCGACCAGGGGTGGATGGCGCCCTCGTCCAGGGACTTGTCCTCGTCCGGGACGATCAGCTCCGGGTCGACCTCCATACGCGTGCCGATGCCGGTGCACTCGGGGCACGCACCGAAGGGCGAGTTGAAGGAGAAGGAACGGGGCTCCAGCTCCTCGAAGGACAGGTCGTCGTACGGGCAGTACAGGTGCTCCGAGTACATGCGCTCGCGCTCGGGGTCGCCCTCGGGGAGGTCCACGAAGTCGAGCACGACCATGCCGCCGGACAGGCCGAGGGCGGTCTCCACGGAGTCGGTGAGGCGGCGCTTGGCCGTGTCCTTCACCGTCAGGCGGTCGACGACCACCTCGATGGTGTGCTTCTCCTGCTTCTTCAGGGTCGGCGGGTCGGAGAGCTGGATGGTCTCGCCGTCCACACGCGCGCGTGAGTAGCCCTTGGTCTGGAGGTCCGCGAAGAGGTCGACGAACTCGCCCTTGCGCTCGCGCACCAGCGGCGACAGCACCTGGAAGCGGCTCCCCTCCGGCAGCTCCAGGACCCTGTCGACGATGGCCTGCGGCGACTGGCGCGAGATCGGGCGACCGCACTCCGGGCAGTGGGGCTTGCCGATGCGCGCGAAGAGGAGACGCAGGTAGTCGTAGACCTCGGTGATGGTGCCGACCGTCGAGCGCGGGTTGCGCGAGGTCGACTTCTGGTCGATGGAGACAGCCGGGGACAGACCCTCGATGAAGTCGACGTCCGGCTTGTCCATCTGGCCGAGGAACTGCCGGGCGTACGAGGAGAGCGACTCCACGTAGCGCCGCTGGCCCTCGGCGAAGATCGTGTCGAAGGCCAGGGAGGACTTGCCCGACCCCGACAGGCCCGTGAAGACGATGAGCGAGTCACGCGGCAGGTCGAGCGAGACATTCTTCAGGTTGTGCTCGCGCGCGCCACGGACGATGAGACGGTCGGCCACGCCGGTCCGCACCTTTCTTGAGAGAAGTGACAGGGGCGGGGCCCCCGTGCTTCTTCGAGACTAGGGGGAGCCACTGACAACGCCGGTCGGATTCCCGAGTTGCATAACAACCCCCGGCCATCCAGCATGCCCGACGCCGCTCCCGACGATATAGCACGCGCATTCGATTTGCGGGCAGGGTTCACCACCTTCACCCGAAGGTGTGGCGGGATTAAGGTCAGGCCCATGATTGATCACGCTCATGACCTGGACTGTGTACGTGACGCGACCGAGCGGCTCCTCACCGCTGTCGCCAAACTGGACAACGCCTCGCTCACCGAGCCGTCACGCCTGCCCGGCTGGACCCGTGGCCACGTCCTCGCGCACCTCGCCCGCAACGCGGACGCGCTCGTGAACGTCCTCGAGGGCCGGCCCATGTACCCGAGCGCCGAGACCCGGGACGCCGACATCGAGCGGGACGCCCCGCGTCCCCTGGACGTCCAGCTCGCCGACGTGCGCGAGAGCGCGGCCGGCTTCCAGGAGACGGGGGCCGCTCCGGCGGACTGGACGCGCACGGTGGAGCTGCGCAACGGGGTCACCGACTCCGCCTCCCGGGTGCCGTTCCGACGGTGGGTCGAGGTCGAGCTCCACCATGTGGACCTCGGGGTCGGCTACGAGCTGGAGGATCTTCCGGCGGAGTTCACGGAGCGGGAGATCGACTTCCTGGCGCGGCGGTTCTCCGGGCACCCCGACGTCGCGGCGACCCGCGTCACGGACAGCACGCGCGCGTGGAGCACGGGACGCGAGGCGGCCGAGCCCGAGGTCACGGTCAGTGGTTCGCCGGCGGATCTGTTGGGCTGGCTCGCCGGACGCCGCGACGGGGCCGCATTGGCAGCGACGGGCGGCATGCTTCCACAACTGCCGCCGCTCTAGGGCCTGTCGGCGGATCAGGCCGGCTTCAGCCAACGGTGCCTCATGACCACAGGTGAGCGGGGCGTGGTGCGTCCAGCTGCAAGGCGGAGGAGGGAGTCGACGCCATGGGGTCCCCCTCCCCCGCGAGCGCAGCCGAGCGTGGGGGAGTCGGCAACCGGCGACAACGCGGTTGCGGGTACCCCCTCTGGGGGGAGGGCGTGCCACGCCCCGCGATTCCGGCACGATCCGCCGGACAGGCCCTGGCGCGACGTCGGCCCGCCGGACGCTCCCCCGCTATAGGCTGATCGCCATGATGTACAGCGGAGAGGTCAGGGTCGGCGGACCGGCCGACGTGCATGAGCTGAAAGACCTGATGATCACCAAGATCGCGGTCGGCCCGATGAACAACAACGCCTATCTGCTGCGCTGCCGGGCCACCGACGAGCAACTCCTGATCGACGCCGCCAACGAGGCGCAGACCCTGCTGGGCATGATCGGTGACGACGGCATCGCGTCCGTCGTCACCACCCATCAGCACGGCGACCACTGGCAGGCGCTCGCCGAGGTGGTCGCGGCCACCGGTGCCCGTACCTACTCCGGCCGGGAGGACGCCTCCGGCATCCCGGTCCCCACCGACGTCCTGGTCGACGACGGTGACGTCATCCAGGTCGGGCGCGTGGAACTCACGGCGCGCCATCTCGTCGGGCACACTCCGGGCTCCATCGCACTGGTCTACGACGACCCTCACGGCCACCCGCACGTGTTCACCGGGGACTGCCTGTTCCCGGGCGGTGTCGGCAACACGCGCAAGGACCCGAAGGCGTTCGCCAGCCTGATCCACGACGTCGAGACGAAGATCTTCGACGTGCTGCCCGACGAGACCTGGGTCTACCCCGGGCACGGCAACGACACCACGCTGGGCGCGGAACGCCCGCAGCTGCCGGAGTGGCACGCGCGCGGGTGGTGAGTGGGCCGAGCACCCCATGGCAAGGGGCTGATTTCGTGTGCGCCTGCGGGTGCGTGGGGGTTTGTCGCGCCCACGCGGCGGAGCCTCACAGAGATACAGCCCCACGCCCCTTGTAGCGCGCGGCTCGAGAAGCAAGTTTTCTGCACGACCGGCGCACGCCCGCACGTACGCCCGGCGCGCACTCGACCGCTCGCGCCCCGTGTGAACACTTCGCACACACCGGACTCGCGTGCGCGCTCCCGAAGGCCGACGTCACGCAGTCAACTGGGAGCAGCCCCGCACGGGATGAGGCTCCTGCGCGGTATGGGCCGCCGGTCTTCCCACCCCGCCCTCGGCCGGCGGCCCAGGCCAGCGCCACAGCTCAGACCCGGTTCAGGGGCAGATTTCACACGGCTGCAACACCGGTTCCCACGATGCGGACAGTGAACGGCGTGACCTGGACAAACGGGGGGTTCGCTGCCAATCTCCCGCCATGCACCTTGCCCCCCGCACACTGCGCGGCGCGGTAGCCGCCGCCACCGTAGCCCTGCTCGCCACTGCTGTCGGCTGTGCTCCGCAGCCAGAGGAGAAGGGGGCGGCCGCCCCGTCCGGATCCGCCGCGAAGAGCTGTGCCAAGGGCAAGTTGGCCACCAAGACGTCCGGGAAGCTGACGATCGCGACGGACGAGCCTGCTTACGAACCGTGGTTCAAGGACGACAAGCCCGCGAACGGCAAGGGCTTCGAGTCTGCGGTCGCCTACGCCGTGGCCCAGCAACTGGGCTATGACAAGAGCGCGGTGGTCTGGCAGAGCGTGCCCTTCAACAAGGCGTTCGCGCCCGGTGTGAAGACCTTCGACTTCGACATCAACCAGGTGTCGATCAGCGCCGAGCGCAAGAAAGCCGTGAACTTCTCCTCCGGTTACTACGACGTGCGCCAGGCCGTCATCGCGCTGAAGGGCAGCAAGGCCACGAAGGCGACCGGCATCGCGGACCTGAAGGACCTCAAGCTGGGTGCCCAGGTGGGCACCACGAGCCTCGACTACATCACCGATGTGGTGAAGCCGAAGCAGGAGGCCGCCGTGTACGCGAAGAACGACCAGGCGAAGTCCGCGCTGAAAAACGGTCAGGTCGACGCCATCGTCGTCGACCTGCCGACCGCGTTCTACATCACCGCGGCCGAGGTGACGGACGCGAAGATCGTCGGCCAGTTCGAGAACCGGAGCGGCACGCCCGAACAGTTCGGGCTCGTACTCGACAAGGGCAGCGCGCTGACGTCGTGCATGACCGGTGCCGTGGACGCCCTGCGCAAGGACGGCACGCTGGCGCGGATCGAGAAGCAGTGGCTCTCCGACGCCGTCGACGCACCGGTGCTCAAGTGACGGTCACCAAGGGCGAGTCGGCTCCGGAGGGGGCGGACGGCACGGGTGACATGACCGGCGGCGCCGGGGAGGCAGTGCCCGGCGCCGGTGACGGCTATGTGCCTTCCGGGCGGCGGATTGAACGAGAGCGCTACAAGCGGGCGCGCACCCGCCGCGCCACGGCCATAGCGGCGTTCTCCACCCTGGTCACGGCTGCCGTGCTCTACCTGATCGTCGTCAACGCGCCGGGCTGGCCGCGCACCAAGGAGACGTTCTTCAGCGCGCAGTACGCGCGCGAGGCGTTCCCGAAGGTCCTCGACGGCCTGTGGCTGAACGTCCGCCTCCTGCTCGTCTGCGGGGTCGCCGTGCTGGTCCTCGGCCTGCTGATCGCCGTCGCCCGCACCCTGCGCGGCCCGGTGTTCTTCCCGCTGCGCGTCCTGGCGGCGGCGTACACGGACTTCTTCCGCGGTCTTCCGCTCATCATCAACTTGATGATCGTGGTGCTGGGCGTGCCGGCGCTGCGGCTGCAGGGTGTGACGGTCGACCCGGTGCTCCTGGGCGGTACGGCACTGACGCTGACGTACTCCGCGTACGTGGCCGAGGTGTTCCGGGCCGGCATCGAGTCCATCCATCCCTCGCAGCGCGCCGCGGCCCGCTCGCTGGGCCTCACCAACCGGCAGGCCCTGCGCCACGTCGTGCTGCCCCAGGCGGTGCGCCGTCAGGTGCCGCCGCTGCTCAACGACCTGGTGTCGCTGCAGAAGGACACCGGTCTGGTGTCGATCGGCGGCGCGGTGGACGCCGTACGGGCCGCCGACATCATCGTGGGCCGGAGCCTCAACTACACGCCGTACATCGTCGCGGGCCTGGTCTTCGTGGCGCTGACCATCCCGATGACCCGCTTCACGGACTGGGTGACGGCCAGGATGGACCGGCAGCGGGCCCAGGGAGGATCGATATGAGTACGACAGCCCAGGAGGGCTCCCCGGTGCTGCGGATGGAGTCCGTCCGCAAGACCTTCGGGGGCTCGGTCGTGCTGCGGGACGTGGACCTGGAGGTCGCCCCACACACCGTGACCGCGCTGATCGGCGCTTCCGGTTCGGGCAAGTCCACGCTGCTGCGCTGCGCCAACCTCCTGGAGGACATCGACGACGGCGCGATCTGGCTGGACGGCGAGGAGATCACCGACCCGCGCGTCGACCAGGACGCGGTACGGCGCCGTATCGGCGTGGTCTTCCAGGCGTACAACCTGTTCCCGCACATGACCGTGCTGGACAACATCACGCTCGCCCCCCGCCGGGTGCACGGCGCCTCCCGCGCTCAGGCCGAGGAGCGGGCCAGGGAGCTGCTGGAGCGCCTGGGGCTGGGCGGCAGGACGGATGCCTACCCGGACCGGCTGAGCGGCGGTCAGCAGCAGCGTGTGGCGATCGTACGGGCCCTCGCCGTGCGGCCCCGGCTGCTGCTGCTCGACGAGATCACCGCCGCGCTCGACCCGGAACTCGTCGGCGAGGTCCTCGAAGTGGTCCGCGGTCTGAAGGACGAGGGCATGACCATGGTGCTGGCGACGCACGAGATGGGCTTCGCCCGGGACGTCGCCGACCAGGTCTGTTTTCTGGACGGAGGGGTCGTGCTGGAGCGCGGCACCGCCGAGCAGATCTTCGGCGACCCGCAGCAGGAGCGCACACAGCGTTTCCTGCGGCGGATCGTGGAGGCCGGACGCCTGTAGGCCCGGGGTGGCTACGCGTCGGTCTGGACCGCCCCCACCAGGGCGGCCACCCGCTCCACGCCGAACACGTAGCCCTGCACCCCGCAGCCCGCGATCACGCCGTCGGCGCGCAGCGAGACGTACGAGTGGTGCCGGAACGACTCGCGCTGGTGGATGTTGGAGATGTGCACCTCCAGCACCGGCATGCCGTCGCAGGTGTTGAGTGCGTCCAGAATTGCGACCGACGTGTGCGAGTAGGCACCGGGGTTGATGACGATCCCGCAGTGGTCGAGCCGTGCCTCGTGGATCCAGTCGACCAGCTCGCCCTCGTGGTTTGACTGCCGGAAGTCGACCGTGCCGCCGTGCGCGGCCGCCGCCTTGGCGCACATCGCCTCGACATCGGCGAGCGTGTCCTTGCCGTAGATCTCGGGCTGGCGCTGGCCGAGGAGGTTCAGGTTGGGCCCGTTGAGGATCATGATCGGGGCGTTGGCCAGGGTGCGGGGCACGGTTCCTCCGGTCCGTTCGGGGCGGTTCGTCTGCGACCGCTCGCTGGGACCCGGTCTATCACGGCGCACGGAGCGGGCGAGGGGGTGTACCGCGGTCACCTCGGCGCGCGCCGAGGCTCGTTGATCACCTCTGCACGCCCCCGTAACCCGTGATCACGGTGGGTAGTTGACGCGGCATGCACGATGCACAGGCCGTAAGGGCCCCTTCCATGCCGCGGCTCGCGGCCGCTTCCCTCGCCGGCACCGCGATCGAGTTCTACGACTTCTTCGTCTACGGGACCGCGGCGGCTCTGGTCCTCGGGCCGCTGTTCTTTCCGACGTTCTCGCCGGTGGCGGGGACGCTCGCGGCGTTCGCGACGTTCGGGGTGGGCTTCGTGGCCCGGCCGCTGGGTTCGGTGCTGTTCGGACACATCGGCGACCGGCGCGGACGGCGGCCGGTGCTGGTGATCTCCCTGCTGCTGACCGGCGCCTCCACCGTCGCGGTCGGGTGTGTACCGACGTACGGGTCCATCGGCATGGCTGCCCCCGTGCTGCTGCTCGTCCTGCGCTTCCTGCAGGGGCTGGGGCTCGGCGGTGAGTGGGGCGGAGCGGTGCTGCTGACCGCCGAGCACGCGCCAGCGGGGCGGCGCGCCCTGTGGTCGAGCTTCCCTCAGGTGGGTCCCGCATGCGGTTTCGTGCTCGCCAACGGGGTGATGCTCGTGCTGTCGGCGACGCTGTCCGACGCGCAGTTCGCTCAGTGGGGATGGCGGGTGCCGTTCTGGGCGGCCGGTGTGCTGGCGCTGGCCGGGCTGTGGCTGCGTTCGTCGCTCGCGGAGAGTCCCCGGTTCCTGGAGATCGACGACCACGCGCGCGTGCCGATCCTCGAGGTCCTGCGGCACCACGGGCGGCTGGTGTTGCTGACGGCCGGAGCGCTGGCCGTCGGGTACGCGGTGTTCTACGCGGTGACGACGTGGTCGCTGGCGTATGCGACCGAACGGCTCGGGGTGAGCCGTACCGTCATGCTGACCTGTGTCATGGCCGCCGTGATGGTGAAGGGAGCGCTCACGCCTCTCATGGCACTGCTCGGCGACCGCTGCGGGCGCCGTCCGATGTGCCTGGCGGGGTGCACGGCATGCGCCCTGTGGATGCTGCCCATGGTCGCGCTGCTTGCGACGGGTGAGCCGCTGCTGATGTTCCTCGGCATCCTGGGCGCCCTGCTCGCCTTCATCACCATGTTCTCGGTGATCGCCGCGTATCTCCCCGAGCTGTACGAGGCACGGGTGCGCTGCACGGGAGCCGCGGTCGGCTACAACCTCGGCGGGGTCCTGGGCGGCGCGCTCACCCCGATCGTGGCGACGGCCCTGGCGGAGCGCGGCGGGCGCGTTCCCTGGAGTGTGGGCGGGTATCTGACGGGGATCGCCCTGCTGAGTCTGGTCTGCTTCGCGCTGTTGCCGGAGACGCGGCCGGTGCCCGTGGCGGTGGTGGAGCCGGCCACGGGCTGACCGGGCGCGCCCTACTACGGGTTGATGGCCAGCTCCAGGTAGGCCGCGAACAGCACGAGGTGCACGCCGCCCTGCAGGGGTGTGGCGCGGCCCGGGACCACCGTCAGGGAGCTGACGACCACGGTCAGCAGGAGCAGCAGCATGTGCGTCGGGCCCAGGCCGAGGACGAGCGGTCCGGACAGCCAGACGGAGGCCAGGGCGACGGCGGGGATGGTCAGGCCGATGCTGGCCATGGCCGAGCCGAGGGCGAGGTTGAGGCTGGTCTGCACCCGGTCGCGGCGGGCCGAGCGCAGTGCGGCGATCGTCTCGGGCAACAGCACGAGCAGGGCGATGATCACACCGACGACCGCCTGGTGCAGGCCGGCCGCCTCCACACCGGACTCGATGGTGGGCGACACCCCCTTGGCGAGGCCGACCACCCCGATCAGGGCGAGGCCGAGCAGGCCGAGGCTGGTCCAGGCGGTGCGCACCGACGGGGGCACTGCGTGATCGTCGGCGGTGATGACCTCGCCCTGCCGGGTGATCGGCAGGAAGTAGTCGCGGTGCCGCACGGTCTGGGTGGCCACGAACAGGCCGTACAGGATCAGTGAGGACAGCGCGGCGAACGTCAACTGCACGGTGGAGAACTCGGGGCCCGGCTTGCTGGTGGTGAAGGTCGGCAGCACCAGGCTGAGCGTGGCCAGCGTCGCCACGGTCGCGAGCGCGGCGCCGGTGCCCTCGGGGTTGAAGACCGCGGTGCCGTGGCGCAGGGAGGCCACGAGGAGGCAGATCCCGACGATGCCGTTGCACGTGATCATCACGGCGGCGAAGACGGTGTCGCGGGCCAGGGTGGAACTCTTGTCGCCGCCGTCAGCCATGAGGGTGACGATCAGGGCCACCTCGATGACCGTGACGGCGATGGCGAGCACCAGTGATCCGAAGGGTTCACCGACGCGGTGGGCGACCACCTCGGCGTGGTGCACGGCTGCGAGGACGGCCCCCGCGAGGACCAGGGTCATGAGCGCGACGACCGCGCCGGGCAGATTCCGGCCCCAGGTGAAGATCAGCAGGACGACCGCGAGCACCGGCACGAGGAGCGTCCACTGAGCGGTGAGCCACCTGAGCCGAGTGATCATGTTGCGATCGTGGCAGACACCTACAGGATGCGCATTCCACTCTTTTCGGATCCCTTCTCATCCTTTCCTGTGCGGGGCACCGGCGCTGGTACGGCCGGTGCCTCGCAGATTCGAGTGGTGGCCCCGCGTCCCGTACGGTCAGGCGTCGACGCTGTCCGTCGCCTCGACGGCCGCCTGCTTCCTGGACGCCATCAGGCTGGTGATGGTGGTGACGACCAGGACCGCGCAGATCACGCCGAGGGAGACCGGGATGCTGATCTCGGGGACATGAACCCCGGACTCGTGCAGTGCGTGCAGGACCAACTTGACGCCGATGAAGCCGAGGATGATCGACAGGCCGTAGGACAGGTGGACCAGCTTCCTCAGCAGTCCGCCGATGAGGAAGTACAGCTGGCGCAGACCCATCAGCGCGAAGGCGTTGGCGGTGAAGACGATGTACGGGTCCTGGGTGAGGCCGAAGATCGCGGGGATGGAGTCCAGCGCGAACAGGACGTCCGTCGTACCGATGGCGAGCATCACGACCAGCATGGGGGTCATGACCCGCCTGCCGTTCTGCTGGATCCAGAGCTTGGTGCCGTGGTACCGGTCGGCCACGCCGAACCTGCGCTCCGCAGCCTTCAGCAGCTTGTTCTCCTCGTACTCCTCGCCCTCCTCGTCGGCGCGGGCCTCCTGGATGAGCTTCCAGGCAGTCCAGATCAGGAAGGCGCCGAACAGGAAGAAGACCCAGGAGAAGCTGGCGAGGATCGCGGCTCCGGCCGCGATGAAGATGGCCCGGAGGACCAGGGCTATGAGGACACCGACGAGCAGGACCCGCTGCTGGTACTGCGAGGGCACCGCGAACTTCGCCATGATCAGGACGAAGACGAAGAGGTTGTCGACGCTCAGCGACTTCTCCGTGATGAAGCCCGCGAAGAACTCGCCGGCCGGTTGGCCGCCGCCGAAGACGAGAAGACCGAAGCCGAAGAGCCCGGCCAGCACGATCCAGACGACGGTCCAGATACCGGCTTCCTTGATCGACACGTCATGGGGCTTGCGACCGATGAAGAAGTCGACCGCGATCAGGGCGGCAAGACCCAGGATGGTCAGGACCCACAGGGTCATGGAGACTTCCACTGCACCTCCGGCATTACGTAACGGCAAACACATTCAGCGTTGTCGCTGCCGGAGGTCTCTTCCGCCCGGGTCGGGCCGACGCCCCGGGATCCACATCGATCCGTACTGACGGGTGCGCCGCAATCAGGGAGTACTCCCCTCCGTACGGAAAACAGTACCCCAATCACCAAGGAAAGGTAAAGTGATTGGTAAAGGAAACCCCAAACTCCCTGTTCAGATGCATTTTACCCACGCTTGGTACTTGCGGCTGTCACCTCGGTGAGCACCTGCTGGAGGACCTGGCTGCCGGACGGCACGAGCGAGGGCTCGTACGTCCAGGCGTGGCCGACCCAGGGGTCGGCGAGGTGGTCGTCGGGCACGGGGGTGAGTCGCATCAGCGAACGCCACAGCGGGTCGAGCAACGGGCCGTAGGCCTCGGCCTCCTCGCGGTCCGCGACCATCAGCAGGTGGACGCCGACCGCCGGCCCCTCGTCGGCGATATAGCGCAGCTGGGTCACCGCCCGGTCGTCGAAGCCGTGCGGAAAGTCGTTGACGATCAGCAGCTGCCGGGCGGTGTCGATGTCGGGGGGCAGCGATTCGGCGGCACCGCCACGGACCGCCATCTGCGTCAGGTCGACTCGCCGGGTGAGCCGTCCCAGGATGTCCGCCACGCCCGCCGCACCGCTCGCCCGCGGTGCGGCCACGGCCGCCGACCGTGTCAGCGGCAGGAGCGCCTGGGCTGCCGCACCGGCCGGGTCCACGAGCTGCACGGCGAACTCTCCCGCCGGGTGGACGGCGAGCAGCCGGACCGCGAGCGCCAACGCTGCGTCCATGGCGAGCCGACGCGCCTCGGCGGAGTCCAGGAAGGAGTCGTCGGGGCCTGCCACGGGGCCGCTGTCGATCCACAGACCGCGTTCCAGCGGCAGCCTGACCAGCATCGGAATACGCAGCGGTGCGCTCTCGGGAAGGTGGAGATCGCCGAGTCGTACGGCCGTCGGCGGCTCGGTCGGCACACGGTAGCCGTGCCAGACGGGGTTGTCCCAGCGGGCATAGGCCGGTGGGAGCGCGGGCTCGACGACCTCGGACTCGGCGGTGAGCTGGGCGAGGTCGCGGTCGAGGGCGGCCCGTGCCTGGCCGGCCAGCTGGGTGTGTCGGGCGTGGGCAGCCTCGCGTGCTGCATCGCCCGCCGTGCCCATGCGGCTGCGCGGGTCGGCGAGCACCTGGTCGAGTTCCTTCTCCAGACGGGAGTCGGCGAAGTCGACGGCACTGCGGTACGCGGCCGTGCTGCGGGCCAGGTCCTCGAACATGCCCCAGACCTGGTTGTACAGCCGCTCGTCCATCGACCAGCCGACCGCGTCGCCCGCCACGGGCTGGGCAGGCTGCTCGGGCGGGGCCGGGGACGCGGTGGGCGGGCGCGGCGGGGCCGCGTTCTGCCGTCGGGGATGGCGGTAGTCGATCCGGCCGCCGTCGAACGACGCGGAGGAGCGGGAGGAGTCCGAGGACTCGCCGGTCGGCCCGGTACCGTCCGGGCATGCGAGCTGCTGCGACGACGCGGCGGATGCTTGGGCACCGCCGGCGCCGCGTCGTCCATGGGTGCTCGCCCGGTCCGGGTGAGCCACCGCCGCCTGGCCATGTGCCGGACTCGGCGGTGCGCCGTCCTCCGCGTCCCACGTCGCAGCGGCTGCGGGCTCCGGGCCCCGCTCCGGTTGCCGGGAGCGCTCGCGGTCCAGCCGGCCCGATACGGGCGGCGCGGCAGAGTCGCGCGGGTGCCGGGCCACCGCCGCATCGATGTCGGCCGCGAGCCGGTGGGCCCCGGTATGGCCCTGGTCGGCGAGGAGTTCGACAAGGCCTCCTGCGTATCCCTGGCCGACCGCACGGGCCTTCCAGGCACCGTGCCTGCGATAGAACTCCAGGACGACGAGCGCGGACTCGGAGTCCAGGCCGGTGACGGCATAACGCGCGATGTCGGCGCCGTCCAGGTCGCCGACCACGACGTGCGGGGCGCGGAGCACTCCGAAGCGCTGCGGGCTGTCGGCGCCGCCGGGGAGCGCCAGGAGCACACCGGCCCTGACTACCTGCTCCGGCAGCGCCTCGAGGTCGATGTCCAACCGCTGCTCGGTGGCGGCCGACCGCGGTACCTCCAGCCCCAGGAGGACCGGCGAGCCGGGGTGCGCGACCCATCCGGGCCGCGCCGGCCCATTGTTCCCGTCGCTGAGCGTGACGCCGACTATCACTGGATGCTCCGCCGTCAGACGGATCGTCAGCTGCAGTGCGGGCAGCAGCAGGTTCTGCCCGCGCACCAGCTCGGCGGCCATGAGTCCCCCTCGCCCGGTCGTCGAGCCGTCTACAGGTGGGGCACGATCGCCGGGCCGAGGTCCTGGATCGTCCGGCCGTGGCTCGGTTCCCCGATCGCCTGCATGCTCCAGCCATCGCCCTGGCGGGCCACCTTCGCCATGATCTGGGCCGTGGCGGAACCGCCACCGGTGAGTGTGTAGCGAGCGAGTTCCTGGCCGTTGGTCTCGTCGACCAGCCGGCAGAACGCGTTCTCCACCTCGGAGAACGTCTGTCCGGTGAAGGAGTTGACGGTGAACACGATCTGGTTGACGTGCACGGGCACGCGTTGGAGGTCGACCAGGATCGATTCGTCGTCGCCGCCCTCGCCGGTGCCGCCGACGACGTTGTCGCCGGTGTGACGGACGGATCCGTCGTTGCTCACGAGGTGGCGGAACCAAACGGCGTCCACGACCTCCTTGTCGGCGAAGAGGACGGCCGAGGCGTCCAGGTCGACCTCCCGGGTCCGGCTGCCGAAGAGGCCGCGGCGACGGGCGGCCTTCCAGCCCAGGCCCATCCGGACCGCCGTCAGAGTGCCGCCGCCGGACTTCTGCAGACTGACGGCCTCTCCCTTGGACAAGTTGACGCTCACGCGGGTCTCCTCCTCATGCCGTGTCGTCGGCTCGACGGCCGGGCACCCCGGCGATCTGTCTGTTCTGCGGCAACCCTATGGGCTGTGGCCTCGGGCGTCGCCAGCCGGTGGAAGGGATTGTGGCAAGGCTGCGACACAGCCGGCCCACGGCGGTGCCGGCAACCGGAGCACACGACGAGCGCCTGTGGAAAGTCGCGCGGCAAGCTCCTGTGGAAAGCGGTGAACGGGCAGGCCTTGTACGTCTACGCTGCTGTCGGCAGCGCTGAGCGGGAACAGTCGCATGCTGATGGGTGCGACGCGGGGGCGACGGGGGTGCGATGAGACCTCGACTGGTGTTCGTGCACGGGGTGGGTGGTCCACGGGACGCGGTGGGGGAACTGGCCGACTGGACTCGCGCCCTGGCCGCCGGGATGCACAACGCAGGCCACTCCGCGGTGGCTGACGGCCTGTTGGGCGGGGAGTTCGACTGCCGGTTCGTCCACTACGCCGATCTCTTCCGCCCGGTGCAGGCCCAGGGGTCCGCGGTGGAGGTCGACGACGAGCAGGCCGCTGGCATACTGCTGGAGTTGCTCGACGAGGTTCTGGCAGGCCTTTCCGAGTCGCTCCCCAACACTCCGCATGCCCAGCACGATGCGCAGGTCGCCCGGGTCCTCGCCCACGCGCGGGCGGAGGCCGCCCCGCAGCCACAGGAACAGGGCACGATGGCAGCGGTGCGGCGCGCCCTGAACGCGGCCACCACCGTCCTGTCCGTACGGATGTTCCGCGGTCTCGGGCAGTGGACCGCACCGAAACTCATGGTGCGCGACCTGGGTCAGGTGGCCCGCTACCTCGCCCGCCGGGAGACCGACGGGTCGGGACTGACCCTCGATGCCCGCATCCGGATCCGGGTGGCGCGGGAGTTGGATTCCCCCACCACGGTGCTGGTCGCCCACTCCCTGGGCAGCATCGTCGCCTGGGAAACGCTCCACGAAGGCCCCGTGCCGGTACGACTGCTGGTGACGCTGGGCTCGCCCCTCGGGATGCGTACGGTCGTACGGCCGCGGTTGGTGCCCCAGCCGCCGTGCACTCCCGATCGGGTCGGCGCGTGGCTGAACTTCTTCGACCACGACGACCCGGTGGCCGTACGCCCCCGGCTGGAGGATGACTTCGGTCCCAACGGCACACAGGTACGGCCGGTCAGCAGGAGGGTCGACTCCGTGGGCTTCTGGGTGCACCCGGCCAGGCTCTATCTGGCGCAGCCCGGCGTGGCCGGCCCGATAGCCGAGGCGCTGCGCACCGCCGCGGCCACCACCGGAGAGCCATCAGCGTGAGCCCGTTTCCCCCGCGTCATCTGCTGGTGATCGGGGCCCAGTGCGCCGCCATGGATCGCCTCGACCGACTGACGGAATCGGCCTCGCTGCTGCACACCGTCCTGTCCGATCCGGACCTCGGGGGCTGTGCGCCGGGGCTGCCCGACGGCCGTTCCTTGCTGTGGGGAGCGGACCTGACGGGCGACAGTATCGGCAGGCATGTGCGCGAGGCGTACCGCTTCGCGGGCGATCGCGGAGCCGTCCTGGTGTTGGCGCTGCTCGGGCACGGTATGGTCCCGGGAACCACCAACTCGCTCTACTACATGGGCGCCGACTCCCGGCCCGAGGAGCGCGAGGGCGCCGTCGAGGTGGGCCCGCTGCTGCGGGACGCGGCCGACCGGCACGGCGTGCACGGGGTCGTGTGTGTCGTGGACACCTGCCATGCCGGCGGCGCCATGCCGAATTCCCAGGAGCTGGCCGCCGGAGTGCGGGGCGGCAGCACGCGGCTGGCGGTTCTGATGTCCTGCGGGGCGGCTCAGTCGTCCATCGACCTGCGGCTGTCCCGGGAGCTCGCCGACCTCCTGCAGCGGGGGGACGTCCAGGCCGGCCGGTTCATCGAGGTCGGGACGGCCGCCAGGGCACTGCGGGGCCGGCTGCCCGGGCAGAACATCGGGTGCGGGGACTGGGACGGGCACCCGTTCGCGCAGGAACCCCTGTGGCTCGTACGCAACGCCCGACACCCGGAGCACGTCGCACCGCGCGCCGGCACCCCCGGGCCGCGGGCGCGGGAGGAACTCGCCGCCGCCCTCGCCGCCCTGGATCCGCCTCTCCGTCAGGGCCAGTTGCCGACCTCCCTCGACGACGCCGTGGCACTGCTCGACACCCTGGCCGCCCGCCCGGCCGACCCCATGACCCAACGGGCCGTGCGTGCCGTGAAGGGCCTCGTGATCGCCTTCCGCACAGTCGGCCTGCTGTCCGACTGGCTGGGCGGCGACGTCACGACCGCGCATCTGCGGCGGGCGCTCAGTGCCGTGCTGACGGCTGAGGCCCAGCGTCCGACAGCCGTGCCTCGTCCCACCCTCCCAGAGTCCGTAGACCATTTCGTCTACGAGCATCCGGTCACCGATCCGGATTGTCTGCGCTGGCTCACCCGGTTCGTCGTCCTGCTGGCCGAGGAGGCCGGGCAGGACCCCGCGGATCCCGTCGTCAAGCGCTGGGCCCAGTCCGTCGACGCCTCCGTCGCGCTCAACGACGCCCTCTGCTTCGCCCGCGACCTGCGGAAGAATCAGCAGCTCAGCCTCGTGATCAGTTTGCATGCGTCACTGACCGGCAACTGGCCCGACTCGGTGGACGCGTGGCTGCTGCGGGACGGGGCTGTCATCGGCCACGAACAGTACGAGACGCCTGATGCCGACCAGGAACGCGTGGAGGCGGCGCTGGACGAAGCGGTGCTCTGGGCCGAGGAGAAGGCCGAGGAACTCGACGTCGAACTCCGCAGGCTCGATGTCGCCCTGCCGACCACGAGGCTGCTGGACTGGCATCCGGAGGAGGCCGGTCTGGGCGTGCGATTGGGCCACCAGTTCGTCGTGGTCCTCCACTGGAGCGGACGACTCGCGCCCACCCGGCAGGTGAGGCGGCTGCACAGTGTCGTGAAGGACCGCTGGGAGCGGATGCTGGACTGCACCGCCGACGTACCCGTGGACTGGCTGGACCGCCACGCCGTGCACGATCCCGAACTGCTGACCAACGAGCTGCGCAACGGCCGGTACGCCAGGGGCATCGGGCTGACGTATCACCCGGAGGGCGAAGAAGCGCTCATGGACATGCTCCTGTCCTACACACCGGTGTTCCTGTGGCCTCGGCGCGACGACCACCGTGCCGCCTGGCGGCACTGCCTCGACCGGTACTGGCCGACCATGCCCGTGGGGCTTACCCACGCTTACCGACGGCGCTGGCTCGGCGAGGACGGGGAGCCGGTCGCGGACCTGCGGGCCGTGTGGGACAGCGGAGACTGGCTGGCGTTCTGCCGCAGCATCTCTCATCGTGTGCCGCCGTCAAAGTCCTGACCTCGCAAGGAGGAGACATGACCTGGAACACCTTCTACACCGGCACCGGGGAGTCGCGGCCGCAGACCTGGCTGCCGCCCGCCCCGCCCTGGCGGACCTTCCCGCACCGGCCGAGCGGCGATGTCTTCCAGCCGCCCGAAGGCCTGACCGACGCCGTGAACGCCGCGCTGTGCCTGCGACGCCCGCTGCTGCTCACCGGCCCACCGGGCTCCGGTAAGTCGACGGTGATCGAACAGGTGGCCCTGGAGCTGGGCCTCGGGGCTGTGCTGCGCTGGCAGATCACCTCCCGCAGCACCCTGGCCGACGCGCTCTACCGCTACGACGCCCTGGGCCGGATCCACGCCCACCGGCTCGCTCAGGACCGCGACGAAGCCCCCGGCTCGACGGACGACATCGCCGCCTTCCTGCAGCTCGGTCCGCTGGGCACCGCCCTGCTGCCGGTCCGGCGGCCGCGCGCCCTGCTCATCGACGAGATCGACAAGGCCGACCTCGATCTGCCCGGCGACCTGCTGGACGTCCTGGAACGCGGCGAGTACACCGTCGTCGAACTGCTGCGCGAGAACCGCAGGGTGGCCGAGGTGCGCACATGGGAACCGGAGGTCGTGCACAGCATCGAGAAAGGCCGGGTTCGCTGCACCGAGTTCCCCTTCATTGTCATGACCAGCAACGGGGACCAGGAACTGTCTCCCGCGTTCCTGCGCCGCTGCGTCCGCTACACCATGCCTCCTCCCACCATCTCGCTGATGCAGAACGTGGTGCGCAGGCACCTGGGGCTGGAGATCCACGAGGGGAGCCCGGAGGCGGACCTCGTCCGGGAATTCGTCGAGCGCGTGGGGGCGGGCGAGACGGTCGCCGTCGACCAGCTGCTGAGCACGCTCCACATCCTCAACGGCACCGCGGTGACGGACGTCGCCGAACGGGAGCGAGTGAAGCGGCTGTTGATGAAGGATCTCTCCCGTGCCTGACCCAGGGTCCGACGCGGGACCGGACGATGCGCTGGCGAGCGTCGTCCGAGCGGTGCTGCGCGCGGACCCGGGGCGGGACGCGCTAGGCGTCGCGGAAGTCTTGTGGCTCTCCGGGATCGGCTCGTCCCCGCCGGAAGAGGCACATGACGAGGAGCCGAGGTCCCTCGGCGAGCCCGAGTCCCCCGAGAGGGGTCCCACTGTTGGCGCGGCATCCGGGTCCTTGCCTCCGGGTGCGGAGCCCGGCGCGGACGACGAGGTGTCCACCCCCGAGGACGAGGATCTGCCCGAACGGCCCGTCGTGGTTCCGGGCCGGAGGCAGCTCCTCAAGGAACGCGAACTGGTGCGCGCGGTCTACCCGCTCAGGCGGAAGTGGCCGCACGGCCGGGCTCGGCGGCTGGATGTCGACGCCACGGTGGCGGAGTACGGGCGTACCGGCGAGCTCTCGCCGGTGTTCTCCCCCGCGCCGGAGCGCTGGTTCGATCTGACGCTGGCCGTCGACGTCAGCACGTCCATGTCCGTATGGCAGGAGACGACCGGTCAGCTCAGTCGCATGCTGGCCTCCCTCAACGCCTTTCGTACGATCCGGATCCGCACCTTCGACGCCGATCTGCCCACTCCCGTACTGCACGCTCCCACCCGGCACGCCACGTACGGCGCCCCTCTGTCCAGCCCGGCGCCGCCCGGCCGGCGGGGCCTGGTCCTCGTCTTCTCCGACTGCACGGCACGCGCGTGGCAGAGCGGGCAACTCTGGGAGCTGTTGCACCTGTGGGCGCGGACCAACGTCACCACCCTCGTCAACCCGCTTCCCCCGCGCATCTGGCGGCACGTCGGCGTGGATCTCTCCGCGGTCCGAGTCACCTCTCCGGGGGTGCCGGGGGCCCCGAACCGCAGGCTGCTCTTCCGGGCACCGCCGGGCGAGGGGTGCCTGGCCGTGCCGACGGTCACGCTGTCGGCGCGGCCCCTGGGGCGCTGGGCGCGCACGCTGATGCGGTGCAGCCCCGACGGCTGTGACGCGCTGCTGGTGCCGGCTTCCGGCACGTGGGCCCTGGAGCGAGGGGAGCCGTGGGCCGAGGCGAACGGTGCGCAGGATGCCGAGGACGCGCTGGCGAAGGCCTTCCAGAACCGGGCCTCGGCCGCTGCGGTGCGGCTGGCCGTACTGTGCTCGCCCTTCCCGGAGTTCGGCATCCCGCTGCTTCGGCTGATCGCGGAGGAGCTGGTGCCCGAGGCCACCGAGTCCGCTCTGGCGGAGTTCCTCGTCGGCGGGCCCGTCGTGCCGGCCAAACGCACGCCCGCCGCCGACGCGGATTCGGCGTGGGTGCGTTACCGGCCGGCGGCCCGGGACCACTTCACCTCCCTGCTCAGCTCGCGCGAGGCGTGGCAGTTGTACGACGTGCTGACCCGGGCCGTGGCTCGCGGCCCCACACTGCGGGCACGGCCATGGGAGCAGGGGCTGCCGGGCGGCGGTGCCTGGGCGGCCCTGGCCGGAGGGCCGTCGCTCGCGGAGGCGCCGGCCCAGGTACTGAAGTTGCTGGGCATCGTGCTGGGTCAGGAGACGGGCGAGGCGCCGGTCGAAGCGGTGGTGGACCAGCCCGTCGAAGAGGACGGGGGCGAGACCGACCAGGCCGAGGAAGAGACAGCCCCAAGCGATGAGATCATCACACTGCGGACGGGGCAGACGATCAGGCTGAGGCAGGCCGGAGTCAGGCCTCTGCGCACCGTCCGCATCGACACCAGCTGGGTCAGCCGTCGACGGCGCGGCATCTTCCGCTCGCGTACCCAAAGCATCGACCTGGACGCCTCGGCCGTGTTGTTCGCCGACCGACAGCCGGTGGATGTGGTGTTCTTCCGCCACCTCGTCAGCGATGACGGCTCCGTCCGGCACAGCGGGGACAGCTTCGTCGGCGACAGCATCGGCGACAGCGAGTCCATACTCTTCGACCTCCACCGCATCCCCCTGCACGTCGACAGCATCGTCGTGGCGCTGAACTCCTTCACGGGCCAGGTGTTCGCCGACGTCGAGGTCGTGACCTTTCGCCTCATCGACGAGGCCGGCGCACGCGAGGTGGCGGTCCACACTCTCGCCGGAGGCGGCACACACACCGCACGGCTCTTGGCCAAGCTCGGTCGCCAGGGCTCCGATTGGTGCATGACCGCGCTCGGGACCCCGGCCAGCGGCCGCACCTTCCAAGAACTGCTGCCGACGATGCTGCAGGTCCTCTAGCCCGGTCCGACTCGGCAGAGCCGGGCCGGGCCCCTTCCCTCCCTAGGCGAGGCCCGCCTCCCGCATCTGGCGCAGTTCCTTCTTCATCTCCGAGACCTCGTCGCGCAGCCGCGCGGCGATCTCGAACTGCAGCTCGGCAGCGGCGGCGCGCATACGCTCCGTCATCTCCTCGATCTGCTCGGCGAGTTCGGCCGCCGGACGGTCCGTGGGCACCGCGGCCCCCGCCTTGCCCTTGGTGGACTGGGTGGCCTTGCCGGCCTTCGCACCCTTGGCTGCCTTGTCGCCGAGCGACGGGACGGGTGCCTTGGCGCCCTTGCCCTCCTTCAGCTTGCGATAGCCGGAGCCGAGCAGCTGTTCGGTGTCTACCTCTTCGCGGGCGATCTGCGCGACGATGTCGTTGATCTTCTTGCGCAGCGGCTGCGGGTCGATGCCGTTGGCCTTGTTGTAGGCGACCTGCTTCTCCCGGCGCCGGTTGGTCTCCTCGATGGCCTTCTCCATCGCCGGGGTGATCTTGTCGGCGTACATGTGGACCTGGCCGGAGACATTGCGCGCCGCGCGGCCGATGGTCTGGATCAGCGAGGTCCCGGAGCGCAGGAAGCCCTCCTTGTCGGCGTCGAGGATCGCCACCAGGGACACCTCGGGCAGGTCGAGGCCCTCACGGAGCAGGTTGATGCCGACCAGGACGTCGAACTCGCCGGAGCGCAGTTCGCGAAGCAGCTCGACGCGGCGCAGCGTGTCGACGTCGCTGTGCAGATAGCGCACCTGGATGCCGAGTTCCAGGAAGTAGTCCGTAAGGTCCTCGGCCATCTTCTTGGTGAGCGTGGTGACCAGGACGCGCTCGTCCTTCTCGGTGCGCTTGCGGATCTCGTGCACCAGGTCGTCGATCTGGCCCTCGGTGGGCTTGACCACGACCTCCGGGTCGATCAGGCCGGTGGGGCGGATGATCTGCTCCACGACGCCGTCCCCACGCGACAGCTCGTAGGTGCCCGGGGTCGCCGACAGGTAGACGGTCTGCCCGATGCGCCCCTGGAACTCTTCCCACTTCAGGGGGCGGTTGTCCAGCGCGGAGGGCAGCCGGAAGCCGTGCTCGACGAGGGTCCGCTTTCGGGAGGCGTCACCCTCGTACATGGCGCCGATCTGCGGGACCGTGACGTGCGACTCGTCGATGACGAGCAGGAAGTCGTCAGCGAAGTAGTCCAGCAGGGTGTTGGGCGGGGAGCCGGGCAGGCGGCCGTCGAAGTGCATCGAGTAGTTCTCCACGCCGGAGCAGGTGCCGATCTGGCGGAGCATCTCGATGTCGTACGTGGTGCGCATGCGCAGGCGCTGGGCCTCCAGGAGCTTGCCCTGCTTCTCCAGCTCCGCGAGGCGCTCCCCCAGTTCCTTCTCGATGTCGTTGACGGCCCGCTCCATGCGCTCGGGACCCGCTACGTAGTGGGAGGCCGGGAAAACGTACAGCTGCTGGTCGTCGCTGATGATCTCGCCGGTGAGCGGGTGGAGCGTGGACAGCGCCTCGATCTCGTCGCCGAACATCTCGATGCGGACGGCAAGTTCCTCGTAGACCGGGAAGATCTCGATGGTGTCGCCGCGGACCCGGAAGGTGCCGCGGGTGAAGGCCATGTCGTTGCGCGTGTACTGGATGTCGACGAAGCGGCGCAGCAGATCGTCGCGGTCGATCTCGTCGCCGACCCGGAGGGGGACCATCCGGTCCACGTACTCCTGGGGAGTGCCGAGGCCGTAGATGCAGGACACCGAGGCGACCACGATGACGTCGCGGCGGGTGATCAGCGAGTTCGTCGCCGAGTGGCGCAGCCGTTCGACCTCCTCGTTGATCGAGGAGTCCTTCTCGATGTAGGTGTCCGACTGCGGGACGTAGGCCTCGGGCTGGTAGTAGTCGTAGTACGAGACGAAGTACTCGACCGCGTTGTTCGGGAGGAGCTCGCGGAACTCGTTGGCCAGCTGGGCGGCCAGCGTCTTGTTCGGCGCCATCACGAGGGTGGGGCGCTGGAGCTTCTCGATCATCCACGCGGTGGTGGCGGACTTGCCGGTGCCGGTCGCGCCCAGTAGGACGACGTCCTTCTCACCGGCCTCGATGCGCTTGGCCAGCTCGGCGATGGCCGCCGGCTGGTCGCCACTGGGCTGGTAGGGGCTGACGACCTCGAAAGGCGCCACCGTGCGTTCGATGTGGGAAACGGGCCGCATGGGATCCACCGTACGACCCCGCACTGACAACGGGTCCCGATCAGCGGTTCTGCGGGGTGCGGGAGCTGTGGTGCCCGGGGTGGCGGACCGGTTCGCGGCCGGAGTGGAGCGGCGGGTGACGGTCCTGGTGAGAGGCGACGGCGGCGGCCGGGACGCCCGGTTTGTCCTCGACGGGGAGCCGGGCCGGCCTGCCCATGACCATCAGCGGGTCGAGCATCACGACGACGCCGGCCAGGAGCAGGAAGGCGAGCGGGCCGATCAGCATCGGCGCGAGCACCCCGGCCTGCGAGCTGCTGGTGGCAGCGGTGGAGGTGCCGTGGAGGTGGACGTCGAGGGCGGCCATGCCCGTGTAGTGCATGCCGGTGACGGCGAGGCCCATCACCAGGCTGGCCCCGACGCTCCACAGAAAGCCCCGGACCTGCCCGGCCGCCCACAGGGCGGCCGTGGCGGCGACGACCGCTATGACGACGGAGGCTGCGACCGTGAACGTGTTGTACGTGAACCGCCCGTCGAAGTGCATGCCCGCCATACCGAGGTAGTGCATCGAGGCGACGCCGAGACCGGTGATCGTGCCGCCGGTGAACAGGGCGGTGCCGGTGGCACCCCGGTAGCCGACGATGTAGATCCCGATGCCCACCATGACGATGGCGAGGCCGAGGCTCGCGTAGGTAATCGGTTTGTCGTAGTGGATCGGCGCTTCCTTGATGGTGAAGCCCATCATGGCGACGAAGTGCATGGTCCAAATACCGGAGCCGATCGCGGCCGAGCCCAGGGCCAGCCAGGCGGGCCGCCGCGCGTGCGTGACCAGCAGGGAGCGGGTGGTGCACCGCAGGCCGAGGGCGGCCCCGAGGCAGGCCATCAGAAAGGCCACCACCGGGGTGACGACCCCGTAGCTGAATCCGTCGACCGTGCCCTGCATGCGCGGCTGCCCTTCCGCCCTCTTGCGTCCCGGAATATCTGGAATGCGCCCCCGTCCCAGGACCGCGACGGCGGTCCGGGTTGACGCAGAGAGTATGACCCCCACCAGAATGGTCGAACGATTTTCCGGTAAAGAAACACGGCCTTGCCCCACATGTGCGGCACCGGTGAGCAGACTTGCACGTCACCATTCATCGTGTGACGGTCCTGCGCCCGGCGCTGTCGACCCTCTGCTGTCAAGCTGGTGCAGCCGGTATTCGCTCGACGCGAGGAGTCCGCATGTACGCGCGCGCAGGCGCCGCCACGATTGCCGCGGTCCTGGGGACGGCAGCCCTGGTGAGCCTCACCGCGGACGCCCGGGCGGGTGAGACCGCCAGGCCCACGGTGGTCGCCCACCGAGGTGCCTCCGCCTGCGCTCCCGAGAACACCCTGGCCTCCATCGACAAGGCCGCGGAGATGGGCTTCACCTGGGTGGAGAACGACGTGCAGCGCACCAAGGACGGCGAACTGGTCGTCATCCACGACGACAGCCTGGAGCGCACCACGAACGTCGAGGACGTCTTCCCGGGCCGGGCACCCTGGAAGGTGAAGGACTTCACCGCCGCCGAGATCGCCCGGCTGGACGCGGGCAGCTGGTTCTCACCCGCCTACGCGGGCACGCGCGTGCCGACGCTGAAGCAGTACATGCACAGGGTCGAGCACAACCACGAGAAACTGCTCCTGGAGATCAAGAACCCGCAGCTGTACCCCGGCATCGAGCAGCAGACCCTGAAGCTTCTCGGCAACGAGGGCTGGCTGGACCAGCAGCACCTCGGGCGGCTGATCGTGCAGAGCTTCAGCGCGGACAGCGTGCGCACCGTGCACGAGCTGAAGCCGGCTCTCACCACCGGGTTGCTCGGCACTCCGTCCGTGTCGCAATTGCACGAGTACGCGCGCTTCACCGACCTGATCAACCCCTCCAACGGGTCGATCTCCACCAGCTACGTCTCCTCCGTGCACGCCGTCACCGGACCGCACAGCAAGCGGCTCGGGGTGTTCGCCTGGACGGTGGACGACGCGGCCACCGCCCGGAAGGTCGCGGGCTACGGAGTCGACGGGATCATCACCAACAAGCCCGACGTGGTCCGGGCGGCGCTGGACGCGGACTGAGCCGGAGCGGCCGTACGTCGGGCGTTGTCAGTGGCGGGTCGTACCGTGGGCGCATGGACAGCCATGGGCAGGACGAGCAGCGGGTCGTGTGGGCCGTCGTGGGCACCGGCATCGGCCCGCTGATGCTGGCGGCGACCCGCGAGGGACTGGTCAACGTCGTCTTCCACGCCACGGACGCGGTGCGCGAGCGAGCCTTGGAGCGGCTGGCGGCCCGACTGGGCACCGAGCCCGTCGAGGACCCGGACTCACCGCTGCTGGCCGAGGCGATACAGCAGGTCGAGGCGTACTTCGCCGGCGAGCGCCACGACTTCGACCTGCCCCTGGACTGGTCGCTGATCTCTGGCTTCAACCGGCAGGTGCTGCGCGAGCTGGCCTCCGGCGTCCCCTACGGAACGGTGGTGGGGTACGGCGATCTGGCGGGGCGGGTCGGGCAGCCGGGCGGGGCGCAGGCAGTGGGCGCGGCGATGGGGGCCAACCCGCTCCCGGTCGTCGTGCCGTGCCATCGGGTCGTGGAGAGCGACGGCGGCATCGGCGGCTTCGGCGGTGGTCTGGAGGCCAAGCGCAAGCTGCTCGCCCTGGAGGGCGTGCTGCCCGAGCCGCTGTTCTGACGGCGTCGGGCCCGCACGCCCCAGGTGCGGTTCACGCGTAGTGCCGCGCCTCGAAGACGTTGCCGTCGGGGTCCTGGAAGTAGAAGCTCCGCATGGCTTTTCCGCGGGCGCCGAAGGAGTCGTACCCGATGTCGCTCATGGGGACTTCATGTTCGGCCAGGCGGGCGAGCAAGGCGTCGAAGTCGGCGGACGGCAGCGACAGGCAGACGTGGTTGACGGGGTGGCCCGCGCTGTCGGCGGAACCGGGGAGCATGTTCATGCGCTCCGCGATACCGCGCGGTGCGAGGTCCAGGATGGTCTCCTCGTTGACGCGTATGGAGGGGAACGACACCTTTCCCTCGGCGAACTCGGCGAGCCTCAGGGGCTCCAGACCGACGGCGTCCTCGTAGAAGCGGGCCGCCGCGACCGGGTCGGCCACCCACAGGACGACGTGGTCGAGACGCGTGGTGTGGTTTGTCATGCCGTCCAGGCTGGTGGTGTCCCCCACAGACGGCAAGCGTTTAGCCGGGCGCGGCGCCCGCCAGAGATGAGGAAGGACCGACGGACAGGAGGCGGGCGTGGTGCTGGTGGTGTCGGAAGAAGTCCGGGAAGCGATCGACGCGCGGCGGCCGGTGGTGGCCCTGGAATCCACGATCATCGCGCACGGGCTGCCGCGTCCGCGCAACCTCCAAGTGGCCTTGGAACTGGAGCGCGTGGTGCGGCAGGAAGGCGCCGTCCCCGCGACCATCGCCGTACTCGACGGGCGCCCGCACATCGGCCTGGACAAGGAGCAGCTGGAACGGGTCGCGAACGAGGACGGCATCCGCAAGCTGGGCCACCGTGACCTGGCGCCGGCCGTGGCTGCGGGGGCGAGCGGGGCGACCACGGTGTCGGCGACGGCACAGCTGGCCGCGCTGGCGGGCGTCCGGGTGTTCGCCACGGGCGGGCTGGGCGGTGTGCACCGGGAGTGGACGGTGACCCAGGACGAGTCGGCCGACCTGGGCCTGCTGGCACGGACGCGGATCACGGTGGTGTGCGCCGGCGTGAAGTCGATCCTGGACGTGCCGGCGACCCTGCAGCGGCTGGAGACGCTGGGCGTGGCCGTCGCCGGGTACCGTACCGACCGGTTTCCCGGCTTCTACCTGTCCGACTCCGGACATCCGGTGGACTGGACGCTGCAGAGCCCGGAGCAGGTCGCGGAGGTCATGCGGGCACAGGACGCGCTGGACGCGCCGGAGTCGGCGCTGATCGTCGCCAACCCCGTCCCGGAGGAACAGCAGCTCGATCCGGCGCTGCACGCGCGTGTGCTCGCCGACGCGCTGCGTGCCTGCGAGGAGGAGGGGGTCACCGGCCAGGCGGTCACGCCGTTCCTGCTCGACTTCCTGGTCCGGCACACGGAGGGCGCCTCGCTGGAGGCCAACCTGGCCGCGGTGCGCGGCAATGTGCGGCTGGCGGCGCGGATCGCCGTGGCGTGGACCACAGAGTGACCACGGGCCCGGACGGGGCTCTGCTGGTCGTCGGGGACGTCGTCACCGATGTCGTCGCCCGGCACCGGGGACCGCTCGCGGCCGGCACCGACACGGCCGCCGCGATCCGGACCCTGCCGGGCGGCGCGGGCGCCAATGTCGCCTGCTGGGCCGCCCACGCGGGCTGTCCGGAGGTACGGCTGCTGGGGCGGGTGGGCGCGGATGCGGCACAGTGGCACGAGCGCGAGCTGGTGGCGTGCGGGGTGCGGCCCCGGCTGGTGGTCGACCGGGAGGCCCCGACCGGGACGGTGATCTGCCTCGTCGACACGGGTGCGTCGGCCGAGCGTACGTTCCTCACGGACAGCGGGGCGTCCCTGCGCCTCGAACCCGCCGACTGGTCCGACGCGTTGCTCGACGGGGTCGCGAGGCTGCACCTGTCGGGCTATCTGCTGTTCTCGGAGCCGAGCCGGGCGCTCGCCGGGGTGGCCCTCGCCGCGGCACGCGCGCGTGGCGTGCCGGTCAGTCTGGACCCGGCATCGGCGGGCTTCCTGGTGGAGTTCGGGGTGGACCGTTTCCTGGCGTTCGCTGAGGGGCTGGACGTGCTGCTGCCCAGTCGGGACGAGGCCTGTCTGCTGACGGGGCTGACGGAACCGGCCGATGCGGCGGCCAAGTTGAGCCGACTCGTCCCGCTGGTGGTGGCGAAGTCGGGTGGGGCCGGGGCGCTGGTGGCCCGCTCCGGTGCCGTGGTCGCCCGGGTTCCGGCCGTGCCGACGACCCCGCTGGACACCACGGGTGCCGGCGACGCCTTCACCGGTGGGTTCCTCGCCGCCCTGATCGCGGGCGCCGATCCGCAGGAGGCGGCGACACACGGGTGCAGGGCGGGAGCGCGGGCGGTGGAACGGGTGGGCGGCAGACCACCGCACGGGGACACCGGCGGCCAGCCACAGGCCGGCACCGTCGCCTCCCTGCGACTCGACCGGCCGGACAGGCCCTAGTCCTGGCCCTTGCGTCCCCACGCCGAGATCATCGGTGCGGTGGCCAAGTCCATACCACCTGCCTCCACATTGGCCAGGTGACGGTCGATGTCCTCGTCGGTGGCGAGGCCCGCGGTGACGAGTCGGCCACGGATCTGGCGGACCGTGGCGGCCTCCAGTGCGGTGCAGGCGGGCGAGGTCACGGCGAAGTAGGCGTCGGCCGTCACCTCGCGCAGCCCTGCCTCGCGGAGCAGGCGCGGGAGCTTGCGGCCGTACGACAGGTCGGCGCCGCGGTCGGCGAGCAGCCGGCGGAATCCCTGCCGCAGGCGGTTGGCGAGCTGCTGCTCGGGGCCGTGCTCGTCGGGGCAGAGCAGGGGCTGGAGGGCAGGGTCGCGTCCTCGATCAACAGCGTCCCGTCCGGTCGCAGCGCCCTGATCATGGAGTCCAACACCCTTTCCCGGTCCGGGACATGGACGAGGACCAGGCGGGCGTGCACCAGATCGAAGCCCTCCCCCGGCGGCTCCTCCGCCCCCACGTCATGGACGCGCACCTCGACGGGAGGGCGGTCCACGGCAGCGAGTCGCGAGGTGTCGATGTCGGTCGCCACGACCTTGCCGGTGGGTCCGACCTGCTCAGCGAGCCAGGACACCACGGAGTTGCCGCCGGCTCCGACCTCCCAGCAACGCCAGCCCGGCCCGAACCCCAACGCCGCGAGATGCCGGAACGTCGTGGGATCGAAGAGGGCGACGAAGGCGTCGAAGCGCTGTGCCGCCTCGCTCTGCTTGTTGTCCAGGAGGTATCCGCCGGAGGGTGTCATGCCACGATCCTCCAAGTCGCCCGGGTGGTCCGCAGCGGCCGGTGCTCCCTCCACAGGCGGGAACAACCGCTCCGTCCACAGGCGGGAACAAAGCGGAACGAACTGTTCCCACAGGCTTACCCGCGCTTTGCGCCGGGCTGGCACACTGGCCGGGCAAGGCGCAAGAGCGGTGTGCGGGGAGATCCACGCAAGGAGATCCGGATGTCCATGGCAGGGAATCTACGGAAGGTCACAGGGCTGGGCAGGGTCGGCGGCCTGCGCAAGGTGGCACGGCTGGCCCGGCGGCGGCCGCGCGTCGACCTGAGCCATCCCGCCCGGTCACCGCTGGGTTCCTCCGTGGTGAACTGCGTCACGTACCAGGACGGAGTCCGGGTGCCTGGGTGCACCGACCTGGTGGCTGCCGTGGAGATGGTGCGCAAGAGCGGCGAGGGGTTCGTCTGGCTGGGACTGCACGAGCCGACGGACAGTGAGTTCGCGGGCATCGCCGAGCTGTTCGACCTGCACCCGCTGGCGGTGGAGGACGCGGTGGAGGCCCATCAGCGCCCGAAGCTGGAGCGGTACGGGGAGACCCTCTTCGCGGTGTTCAAGACCGTCTGTTACGTGGAGCACGAGAAACTGACGGCGACGAGCGAGGTGGTCGACACCGGCGAGATCATGGTGTTCGTCGGCGAGGACTTCGTGATCACGGTACGGCACGGGCGGCACGGCTCACTGGGCCCGCTGCGCGAGGAACTGGAGGCCGACCCCCAGCAGCTCGCCAAGGGGCCGGCGGCAGTGCTGCACGCGATCGCGGACCACGTCGTGGACGACTACCTGACCGTGACGGACGCGGTGCAGGCCGACATCGACCAGGTCGAGACGGACGTGTTCTCGGAGAACGGCGCGCGGGCCGACCCGGGGCGCATCTACCAACTGAAGCGTGAACTCCTTGAGCTGAAGCGGGCGGTGGTGCCGCTCGGCCGCCCGGTGGAGGATCTGGCGACGCGGCCCATACGGGTGGTCGACCCAGAGATACAAGCGTACTTCAGGGACGTGCTCGACCACCTGATGCGGGCCAAGGAACAGATAGCCGCGTTCGACGAACTGCTCAACTCCATCCTGCAGGCGCATCTCGCGCAGGTGACGGTCGCGCAGAACGAGGACATGCGGAAGATCACGGCCTGGGCGGCGGTGATCGCCGTGCCGACGATGGTGTGCGGGGTCTACGGCATGAACTTCGACCACATGCCGGAGCTGCACTGGCGGTTCGGCTACCCGCTCGTCATGGGCGTGATGGCGGCGGCCTGCCTCACGCTGTACCGCGGTTTCCGGCGCAACGGCTGGCTCTGACCGCCCACGCCGGGAAGGCACCGACCTTCCGCGGGCAACCACGCTGCCGGGGCCGAGGATGGGCGACGCCCACGGGGCCGAAGGGCGCGACACCGGCAGGGCCGACGGGGGCGACATTGAGGCGGGGCCGAGGAGGGCGCCACCGGCGAAGCCGTCTGGATCAGCCGTTCCAGGCAGGGTGGCGCGGATCGTCGGCGCGCACGAGGACGTCAGCCGTACCGGCCGGGTCGGTCTCGGCCTCGTAGCGCTCGAAGGCGGGGAGGGTCCAGTGGTCTGCCTCAGGAGTGCGGCGGCGCAGGGCGCCCGGAGAGAGGAGGAGGTGGACGGTCAGGTCGAAGGGGAACCAGTGCCGCAGGAGGAGGGGGCCGTGGAACAACAGGATTCCGCCGGGTGGGAGTTGGACGTACGGGCTGCGGGTGGCGCGATCGGTGGCCGGGTCCCACAGGTCGGGCAGGACGCGGCCGCCGCCGCCGGGGTCGAGCGGGCCGAAGACCTCGCGCCACAGGGCGCCCGTGTCGAACCAGCCGCCGAAATACGACTCCGCGTCCCGTCGCCCATGCTCCAGGCGGAGGGAGGCGGGGCGCAGAAAGCCCTCGGCGCCGACGACGAACGACTGCCGGCCGCGCACGCGCAGCGCCTGGGCAACGCGCTCGGCGAGGTCCACCGGATGGGCGGCCGGTGCCCCGTCGAAGCCGACGCGCGGCCAGGCACCCCCGTCGGCGGGCTCCAGCTCGACCAGCCGGTCGGCAAGCAGTTCGGCGAGCCGGTCCCAGGTGATCGCTTCGAGTCGCACAGCCCCCATGATGCCGGGCCGGGTCGGTGGCGGCAGGAGGGGGGCGCGGCCCGGCTGCCGTAGGCGGACCCCGCGGTCGGCTGCCGTGGGCGGACCTCGTGCTCGGCTGCCGGCCTCGCCGTCGGCTGTCGTAATCGGACCTCGTGCTCAGCCGTCGCAGCCGGACTTCGCGGTCACGGTGGTGGCCGAAGGGCGCCACACCAGTACGGCGCCGCACGCAGGTGGCCGGGTTCCACATCGCCCGGGAGGAGCGGGCGGGTTCCATGTCGGCAAGGAGGAGCCGGCGGGACGGGTAAGGCGTGGGAGCGGTGGGCGGTGACGGGGAAAGAACCGCGTATGGCGCCTTCTGCAACTCCCTTCCTCCCCGGTGGGCTTGTCGTCGTCCAGCCGCTGCGGCGCAAGCGCTGTTCCCGATGCTGGCGCGGTCCGCTGTCGATGCTCGTGCTGGAGGACGGGGCCCCGCGCTGCCTCGTCTGCGCCGACCTGGGGCACCTGGTGTTCCTGCCGCGCGGTGACACGGCGCTGACCCGCAGAGCGCGGGAGGAGAGCACGCTGTCGGCGGTGGTCGTGCGCTTCAACCGCCGTCAGAGCCGGTACGAGCGGCAGGGCCTGCTCGTGGAGGAGGCGGCGCTGGCCAGGGCCGAGGCGCGATGCCTGGCGGACGCGGAGGTGCGGCGCCGGCGGCGGGCCCGGGAGGCACGGCGCAGGGCGTCGGAGGACGAGCAGTTCGTGGCGGCGTTCGCGGCGGAGATCCTGCGGCACTTTCCCGGGTGCCCGGCCGAGCGGGCCTGCTCGATCGCGGCGCACGCGTCGGTGCGGGGCAGCGGGCGGGTCGGGCGCAGTGCGGCCGGGCGGGCGCTGACGGAGGGGGCGGTGATCTCGGCGGTCGTGGCGGCCGTACGGCACGTGGACACGCCGTACGACCAGCTGCTGATGAGCGGGGTGCCGAGGTTCGAGGCGCGGCGGCGGATCGCGGCGGCCGTGGAGAGCGTGCTGAGGAGGTGGGGGGAGGCGGCCGACGTCGGCTGAGGATACGGGAAGGGCAGTGCGGACCTGGACGCTCGCGCATGCCGCCGCGGCCCTCAGCCATGGTCGGGCGGGCCCGGTGCGCATTCACTGGGAGGAAGGGAAGAAAGGCCGGTGCCCGGTCTTGGCCCGGGCGGTGTGGGAGTGAGGTGGGATCGTGATCGAGGGGCCGTTCTTCGTGCTGACCGTGCTGGGGGTGCTGGGGACCGGGCTGGTGGCGGGGGTGTTCTGCGGGTTCTCGACCTTCGTGATGCGAGGGCTGGCCGTGCTGCCTCCCGCGCAGGGCGTGGCCGCGATGAAGGCGATCAACGTGGCCGCCGTGCGGGCCGCGTTCATGCTGGTGTTCCTCGGCTCGGCGCTGCTGTGCGCGGTGATCGCGGTGGTGACGTTCGTGGTGTGGCCGGACGAGGGGAAGCTGGAGCTCCTGCTGGGTAGCGCGCTGTACCTGCTGGGCTCCTTCGGGCTGACCATGGTCGCGAACGTGCCCCGCAACAACAGACTGGCCGGGATGGCCCCGGGCAGCCCCGAGGCGGTGGCGTACTGGCCGGAATACGTGCGCGAGTGGACGTTCTGGAACCACGCCCGCACGGTCGTCTCGGCCGCGGCCGCCGTCCTGTACGTGCTGGCCATAGCCTGAACCTTCCCTGTGCGGGCCGCGAGGGCGGCCGGGGCGGCGAGGGCGGCCAGGGCCTCACCGGTCAGGACGGATCGGGAGCCGTCGGCCACACGCTGCGGGGATCCCGCGAGAAAGCGCTGTCCACCACTCTGCGGGTGTGTCGGCGGAGACGTATCGTGGCCGAAAGAGTGCCGCCCGATGACGCACGGCCCGTCGTACACGGAGTACCCCCCGGTACGCGTACGCGAGGAAGACGACCATGGCCGATCCCAAGGGGTTCATGACCACGCCACGCCAGGAGTGGCCGCGGCGGCCCGTCGAAGAGCGGGTCCGGGACTGGGACGAGGTCTACGTCCCGCGAGCGCTGCTGCCGATCATCAGCAAGCAGGCCGACCGCTGCATGGACTGCGGCATCCCGTTCTGCCACGACGCCTGCCCCCTGGGCAACCTGATCCCCGAGTGGAACGACCTGGTCTCCCGCGAGGACTGGCGGGCGGCGAGCGACCGGCTGCACGCGACGAACAACTTCCCCGAGTTCACGGGACGGTTGTGTCCGGCGCCCTGCGAGGCCGGGTGCGTGCTCGCGATCAACCAGCCGGCCGTCACGATCAAGAACGTCGAGTGTGCGATCGCCGACCGGGCCTGGGAGGAGGGTTTCGCCCCGCCGCGGCCCCCGGAGCGGCTGTCGGGGAAGACCGTCGCGGTGATCGGCTCGGGGCCCACCGGGCTCGCCGCGGCGCAGCAGCTGACCCGGGCCGGGCACACGGTCGCCGTGTACGAGCGGGACGACCGGATCGGGGGGTTGATGCGGTACGGCATCCCCGGGTTCAAGATGGAGAAGCGGCATCTGGAGCGACGGCTCGAACAGATGCGGGCCGAGGGGACGAGGTTCCGTACCTCGACGACGGTCGGGCGGGATGTCCCGGCGGCCGATCTGCGGGTCCGCTACGACGCGGTGGTGCTGGCCACGGGCGCGACGGCGTGGCGGGAACTTCCGGTGCCGGGCCGGGCGTTGACCGGAATACATCAGGCGATGGAGTACCTGCCGCTGGCGAACCGGGTGTGCGAGGGGGATCTGGAGGTCTCGCCGCTGTCCGCGGCCGGCAAGCATGTGGTGATCGTGGGCGGTGGGGACACCGGGGCCGACTGTCTGGGGACCGCGGTGCGCGAGGGCGCCGCGTCCGTGACCCAGCTGGACATCTATGCGCAGCCGGGTGCCGAGCGCGACGAGGACATCGAGCCGTGGCCGACGTACCCGAAGGTCTACCGGCTGTCGGCCGCGCACGAGGAGGCCCGGGACCTGCGGACGGCACCGGCGGCGGACGCGGACGCACGCCTGTTCGCGGCGTCCACGCTGCGCTTCCTCGGGGACGACAGCGGGCATGTGCGGTCACTGCACCTGGTCGAGGTGGACGAGCGGCGGCAGCCGGTACAGGACACCGGACGGACGCTGCCCGCCGACCTGGTGCTGCTCGCGCTCGGTTTCTCCGGGCCGGACCGGGAGGACGGGCTCGTCGACCAGCTGGGGCTGGTGATGGAGCCGCGCGGCACGATCGCCCGCGACGACGGCTTCGCGACCAATGTGGCCGGCGTGTTCGCCGCCGGTGACGCGGCGCGTGGGCAGTCGCTCATCGTGTGGGCGATCGCGGAGGGGCGGGCGGTGGCGGCAGCCGTGGACCGTTACCTGACGGGGAGTTCACGGCTGCCGGCGCCGATATCGCCGTACGACCGTCCGATGGCCGTGTAGCGGACGGGAGTCGGGGCGGGGCGACAGCGCCGGACCGCAACACGTTCGATCTGCGCCCCCAGAAGTCCCCCGAAGTCGCCGGAAGTCCCCCGGCAGTTCAGCGGCGTCGTTCGTCGGTGCCCGCCACCTTCCCCGTCGCCAGTGCCACACGGTTCCAGGTGTTGATCGCGAAGATCAGGGCGAGGACGTGGGCCAGTTCCGTCTGGTCGAAGTGGGCGGCCGCCTGCTCGTAGGCCTCGTCGGGGACGCCTGCGTCGACGACCCGGGTGACCGCCTCGGTCAGGGCGAGGGCCGCCTGTTCCTTCGGGGTGAAGAAGTGCCGGGCCTCGCGCCAGACGGCGACCATGTGCAGCCGGTCCTCGCTCTCGCCGGCCTTGCGGGCGTCGTTGGTGTGCATGTGGAGGCAGTAGGCGCAGTGGTTGAGGTGCGAGGCGCGGATCTGGATCAGCTCGACGAGGGCCGGGTCGAGACCCTCCCGTGCGGCGGCGTCGAAGCCGATGAGGGCGCGGAAGGCCTTCGGGGCCGCCTTCCCGAAGTCCAGGCGGGTGCGGGCCGTGTCGGCCGCGGCGATCGCGGTGCCGGTGCCGGCAACAGTGCTGGTGGTCGGGGTGGCGGCGGTCGCGGTGTCGATCGTGTTCGTCGTCGTCATGTGCTCCAACCTAGGAGACCGAAAGACCGGCTGTAGGGTGCAATTTCATGACGGAATCATGGGTCAATTCCGCGGAGCGGATCGGCGCCGACCTGCACCTTGAGCTGTCGGGACCGGGCGGGCGGCGGGCGGCGCTGATGCGGGCGCTGCGCGAGGCCGTGCGCAGCGGGCGGCTGGCGCCCGGCACCCGGCTGCCGCCCTACCGCTCGCTCGCCGCCGACCTGGGCGTGGCCCGCAACACCGTCGCCGACGCGTACGCGGAGCTGGTCGCCGAGGGCTGGTTGACCGCGCGGCAGGGCTCCGGGACCCGGGTCGCCATGGGGGTGCGTCCGACGCCGTCGGGGCAAGGGGGGAGTGCCGAGCCGTTGCGACACGCCGCGCGAGTGCCCGTAGAGGCACCTCCACGCGCGCGTGGCCCGCGGCACGACCTGAGGCAGGGCACTCCGGACGCGTCGGCCTTCCCGCGGGCGGCCTGGTCGGCCGCGTACCGCAGGGCGTTGCAGGCGGCGCCCAGCGAGGCGTTCGGGCCGGGGGATCCGGCCGGGCGCCGGGAGCTGCGGGAGGCGCTCACCGAGTACCTGGCACGCGCGCGCGGGGTGCGTACCGAGCCGGACCGGATCGTGATCTGCTCCGGCTTCGCGCACGCGCTGCGCCTTCTGTTCGGCCAGGGCGGCGGAGGCGTGCTGCGCGGTCCGCTGGCCGTGGAGGCGTACGGACTGGACTTCCACCGGGGGCTGCTCACGGCGGCGGGTGTGCGGACCGTGCCGCTCCCGCTGGACGAGCACGGGGCCCAGGTGGCCGGGCTGGGGCGGGAGCGGGCCGTGCTGCTCACGCCCGCGCACCAGTTCCCGACCGGCGGTCCGCTGCATCCGGAGCGCCGGGCGGCGGTGATCGACTGGGCACGCGCGCGTGGCGCGGTGGTGCTGGAGGACGACTACGACGGCGAGTTCCGGTACGACCGCAGGCCCGTAGGCGCGCTCCAGGGGCTCGACCCGGAGCGGGTGATCCACATCGGCTCGGTCAGCAAGAGCCTGTCGCCGGCGCTGCGGCTGGGCTGGATGGTGCTGCCCGAGCGGTATGTCGCGCCCGTGCTCGCGGCCAAGGGCGAGCGGGAGGCGTGGGCGAGCGTGCTCGATCAGCTGGCCCTCGCGGACTTCTTGGTCTCCGGGTCGTACGACCGTCATGTGCGCCGCATGCGGCAGCGCTACCGGCGCCGGCGTGACCGGCTGGTCGCGGCGCTCGCCGCGCACGCGCCGCACGTCGAGGTGACCGGCATCGCGGCCGGACTGCACGCCGTGCTCAGGCTGCCGCCCGGCACCGAGCGGTCGGCGGTGAAGGCGGCCGCGTGGCAGGGGGTCGCCCTGGACGGACTGGCCGCGTTCCGGCATCCGGAGACGGAGATGCCGGCGGCCGACGGCCTGGTCGTCGGGTACGCCACGGCACCGGAGCACGCCTACGGCGCGGCACTGGAGGCGTTGTGCGGAGTGCTGCCGCCGGGGTGACGAGTGAGCGGTGAGGTGAGGGGTGACAGACGGGGGCGATGCGTGACGGTTCGGAGATCGGGCCGGCGGCGGTACGGCGATCACTCCCGCCGGGGCGAGAACTCACGACGGAAGGATCCGCTGCATGCGCACCTGAACCGCACTCACCGTAGCCGCGGCGCCGGCGTCCGTGCGCCCGAATTGCGGCGCCGGGCCCGCCGCTTGCGTGCCACGGCGCCTGCATCCGGCACAACGAGTGATCAAGCAATGATCAAGTAGTGATCAAGCCATTACCAGAACAAGGAAGTTGAGCGAGCGGCTGAGCGAGAGCAGTCATCAGGGGCGGTTCAGGAGAGGAGGAAGTCGGCCTCCCCCGCCTTGGCGCCCTCGATGAATGCGGTCATCTCGTCCGTGGTGTAGATCAGCGCCGGTCCGTCCGGGTCGGTCGACTGCCGTACGGCGATCCGGCCGTCGGCGAGCTTCATCGCCTCCAGGCAGTTTCCGCCGTTGCCGCCGCTCCAGGGCTTGTGCCACCCCTCGCTGCCCAACTCCCGCGCGGGCATGCCGTTGTAGACGCGACTGCGCGGTGTGATCCGATCCATTCACAGCTCCTTGCGGAGATCCCGGAGGATCTCCTTCGTGCGTTGTGCCGTGGCGGCCTGCGCCGCCATGCGGTCCATGACCTCCAGGTGGGTCGCCACCTCGGAGCGCGCGTCCAGGTAGACCGCGCCGGTCAGGTACTCGCTGTAGACCATGTCCGGCAGTTCCGACATGGCGAATCGGAACAGGACGAACGGTCCGTACGTCCCCGGGTGGGGCCCGTTGAGGAACGGGGCGACCTGGAGCGTCACGTTCGGCAGTGTCGTGGCCTCGAGCAACTTGTCGATCTGCGTACGCATCACCTCCGGGCCGCCGACCGGGCGGCGCAGGGCCGTCTCGTCCATCACCGCCCAGAAACGGGGGGCGTCGGGACGAGTGAGCAGTTTCTGGCGTTGCATACGCAGCGCGACATGGCGCTCGATGTCGTCGGGGCTGGTCTGCCCGATGGCGCCCGACTTCAGCACGCCGCGCGCGTAGTCCTCGGTCTGCAGCAGGCCGGGGACGAAGTGCGGCTCGTAGGAACGGATCAGGCTGGCCGCGCCCTCCAGGCTGACGTACATCGAGAACCAGCCGGGCAGGATGTCGTGGAACCGCTGCCACCAGCCGGGCCGGTTGGCCTCCTCGGCCAGTTGGACGAAGACGTCGGCCTCGTCGTCGGGAACTCCGTAGGCCTTCAGGAGCAGTTGCAGGTACGGGATCTTGAGGGCGACCTCGGCCATCTCCATACGGCGGATGGTGGCGGGGGCGACGCGGAGCACACGGGCCGCTTCCTCGCGCTTCAGCCCGGCGCGCTCCCGCAGGTCCAGCAGGCGCCGGCCGAGGACCACCTGGCCCACGGTCGGCGCGGACCGCGGTTCGCTCACGCTCCCACCTCCGACACAAGAGTCCGCTCCGGCAAAAGAATCCCGACAGCCCTGCGGCGCCGTTCGAAGACACTTTCGAAGATCCGGTCGGATCACCGATGGTCCCAATTGGCGCCGCTCGAGGTGCTGTTGCGAGCAGTGTGCCACGGCCTCTGACCGAGTCGCATAGCACTCTGCATATTTCAGAGTGACACTTGCCAAGTGTTCACGCCGGGGAGATAGTGGCAAGCGTGATTCCGTCCGCGCCCTTAGGAACAGACGCCGCCGCAGACCGTCTCGGTCTACGTGGCGCAACGGGAGCAACCCCTGGTGGGGGCGCTGCCGAGCGCCGGTTCCGCTTCGAGCTGGCCGCACATCCGGGTTCGCCCGCCCAGGCGAGACGCCTGGCGCGCGCCCGGCTGACCGGTTGGTCGGTGTGCGCGGACACCTGCGACAGCGCAGCTCTGGTCATATCCGAGCTGGTCACCAACGCGATCGTGCACACCGCGAGCAGTCGCGTGGTGTGCGAGTTGCACGACCACGACGACACGGTGCGCATAGCCGTGCACGACCAGGGTTGTGCGCCCGGTGAGCCCCGCCCGTCCCCGCAGCGGCCCGATGAGGAGCACGGGAGGGGGTTGCTTCTCGTCGACGCGCTGTGCCGGGCCTGGGGTGCCCACGAGCACGGGCCGGGTCTGCTGGTCTGGGCCGAGCTGGCCCGCCAGACCGACGCGGCCCGCGACACCGCCGATCCGTGCAACGACCTGGGCTGGGGCGCCCGCCCCAAGCCGGGCGGCCCCCCGCCCGGCCCGGGCGGGGAAGACGAAGCGCAGGCTCGGCACGAGGCCCCGGCGGGCGAGCAGGGCGAGCAGTACGGGTGGTGTCGGCCGTGAGCGGCGCCGACGAATCCGGCCGGACACTCGGCCTGGACACCCTGGTCCGCCTCGGGCGCCGGCAGCACACGCCGGCCCCGGTGCGCCGCCTGCCGGTGCCGGAGGGCATGACGTCCCCGCTCGGCTGTGACGCCGTGGCCGTACCCGACCGCCTCGGACAGCAGATCGTCCCGCGGCTGCCCCGGGTGGGCTGTGTGTACGCCGACGGGACGCGCTGGTGGTGGATCGTTCCGTCGGACTCCGACTACGCCCTCCCCTGGCCGGCCCCCGCGCAGTACGCACCCGGCGCCCTGGTCCCCGTCACGGCCCGCCTGATCCACCGCCCCGAGGGCACGGTCCCCTACACCCCGCCGATCCCCCTGTACCTGGCCCTGTGCCGGGTGACGGGGACGACCCCGGACTGGTCCCGAGCCATCTCGGCGTGACGCTGCGGCGGCTTCGGCCGTCGAGGTGGGGCGAGTTGCGGGAGATTCTGATCAGAGGGTCTTTCACCGAAGATCCTTGACCTCGCCTCGCTCAGTCGGCGCCCTGCCCGCTCGCCCCTCGCCCGTCACCCCTCCACACCCCTTTCACGCCCCCAGTACCCCCCGCTCGCGCCCTGCCCCGCCGCTGCCGTGCCAGCGATAGTGGCCGTTCGGTCATGGGCAGGGGGTGGGCGGTGGGGAAGAAACATGGGGCGGGTGGGCCCGAGGTCTCGGGTTCGGAGCAGCTGCTGTTCGGGGGGCCGCTGCGGTACGACATGGGGTGGAACGAGCATGCGGACGCCTTCCTGGAGCTGAGCTTCCACGCGATGGTGGTCCGGTTGCCCGGCATGCTGGCGTCCAGTCTGCGGCTGGCCCGGCAGGCGGACCCGCGGGCCGCCCGGATCGCGCTGGCCGCCGAGGTGGGCCAGGGCGCGGCCCAGGCGGTGAGCCTGCTGGCCGTGAACAGCGCGCTCGGCAAGCTGCTCGCCGGCCCCGACATCGGGCAGCGGTTACGCGCTGCCGCTCCCGCGCTGGCCGTCGTGGCCGCCGTGATGCTGGTCGCGGCACTGCTGCGGGCCGCCTCGACCTTTGCCACCGGACGGCTGGAGCCGAAGGTGGAGCGGGTGGCCACCGAGCTGTACCTGGAGCGGGCGGCCAACGTGGAGCTGGCCGCGATCGAGGACCACGCCTTCCACAAGCTGCTGGACACCGCCCGGTACGGCGCCCAGTCCGCCCGCCGCATGGTCATGTACGGCGCCCGGTTGATCAACGCGGTGATCTCCCTGATCGCGGCAGCCGGTGTGCTCACCGTGCTGCATCCGGCGCTGCTGCCGCTGCTGGTCACCATGACCCTGCCCAGCGCCTGGAGCGCACTGACCAACGCGCGCCGGCGCTACGAGTCCTTCCACACCTGGGTGCAGCACGCGCGTGCCGGGCATCTGATCGGCGACCTGCTGACCGAACCGGCCGCGGCCCCGGAGATCCGGGTGCACGGCGTCGGCCCGTTCCTGCTGCGGCACTTCCGGTCCATGTCGGAGACCGCGGAGGCGGAGCAGGCGCGACTGTCCCGGCTGGCTGCCCGGACCGGCCTGATCGCGGCCTCCTGGACGGGTCTCGCGACCGTCGCGACGTACGCCACGCTGGGCGCCCTGCTGCTGACCGGTGCGACGGCGCTGTCCGTGGCCGGTACGGCGGTGATCGCGATCCGTACCGGGTCGGCGAGCCTGGACATGCTGGTGCTGGAGATCAACGAGCTGCACGAGGAGGCCCTGTTCGTGGCCGATCTGCAGCGGCTCTACACCGAGGCGGCCGAGCGGGCGATCCCGGACGGCGGCCTGCCGCTGCCCGAGGAGCCGCGGGAGATCCGGTTCGAGAACGTCACGTTCGGCTATCCGGGTGAGGCGGCCCGCCCCGCCCTCGACGACGTGACCCTCAGCTTCCCCCTCGGCCGGATCATCGCGCTCGTCGGTGAGAACGGCTCGGGCAAGACCACCCTGGTCAAGCTGCTCGCGGGCCTGTACACCCCGGACCGGGGCCGGATCCTGTGGGACGGTGTCGACGCGGCGGATGCCGACCGGCGGCTGCTCGCCGAGCGTATCGCGATGGTGGCCCAGGACTTCAAGCGCTGGCCCTTCACGGCCCGCGTGAACGTGGCCGTCGGCCGCTCCTCCGCGCCCCTGACCGAGGAGCGGCTGGCCACGTCGGTCGCCGAGGCGGGAGCCGAGGACGTGGTCGCGGATCTGCCGCGTGGCCTGGACACGCTGCTGGCCCGCCACTTCAGCGGCGGCCACGAGCTGTCCGGCGGCCAGTGGCAGCGCCTCGGCATCGCCCGGGCGGCCTACCGGCGCGGACGCATCCTGATCGTGGACGAGCCGACGGCCGCGCTGGACGCGCGGGCCGAGCTGGAGGTGTTCGACAAGATCCGGGCGCTCGCGGGCAGCGGTCAGACGGTCGTTCTGATCACCCACCGGCTGGCCTCGGTCCGCCACGCCGATCTGGTGCACGTACTGGAGCAGGGGCGGCTGGTGGAGTCCGGCACTCCGGAGGAACTCCTGGCCAGGGGTGGTGTGTACGCGGAGCTGTACGCGTTGCAGGCGGAGCAGTTCACGGCGAAGGTGCCGGCCCCGAAGCCGGCCTGAGCCGTCTCACTCCGTGGCGTCTGCGCGCACGATGACGAGGAAGGTGTCCGTGGCGAGGTCCATGACGACCTCGGCGGGCAGGCCTTCGAGGCGCCGCGCGTGCGCGAACTCCTCCGCGGGCCACGACCCTCGCGGGCCGCCGGCGGGAAAGCGCTCGAGCACTGTTCGCCCGTTCACCATCTCGCACCTCCAGAAAGCGTCGTACTTCTAGGAGTTAACGCCCTGGAGAAGGGAAACGGCTCGCCCAGTGACGGGACTGAGACATTGTTGACACCCGTTCACCGCAGACCGTGAGGGTACGTTCACCTTCCGGCATGAACGGTACGTTCGGCGACGATGAAGACACTTTGCGTGTCAGTCCTCGTACTCGTCGTGGTACCGGAGCCGGTCGCTGCCCAGCGGGTTGCGGCCGAGCGCGGTGAGGTCGAGCAGACCCGGGGTGGCGGCGAGTCCGTCCAGGCCGTCGTCGTGGACCGAGTAGGTGTGGAAGACCTGGTCGCGCTCCCGCAGGAAGCAGCTGACGCCGGGACGCTCGACGAGGTCGCCGTCCCTCTCCACGGTCGCCTCGAAGTCGTGGTTGAAGTCGCTGTGGCAGGACGAGTACCACGGCACCGCCCAGCCCATCCGCGCCTTGAACGGCAGGATCCGGGTGAACGGCGCCCGGGAGACGGCCGCGAACGAGGTGTTCCGGGCGCGCAGATGGGCGAGGTGGCCGACCTGGTCGAGGAAGGCCGCGCAGCACGGGCAGCCCGCCTCCCACTCGGGCGCGAACATGAAGTGGTGGACGACGAGCTGGGCCCGGCCCTCGAAGAGGTCGAGGAGGGTCGCCTTGCCGTCGCCGCCCTCGAAGACGTACTCCGGGTCGACCTCGACCCTGGGCAGCCGTCGCCGCTCGGCGCTCAGCACGTCCCGCGCCCTTCTGACCGCCTCCTCCTTGCGCAGCAACTCCTCGCGCGCCGCGCGCCACCGCTCACGCGAGACGATCTCCGGAAGCGACATGGGCCCTCCTGTCCGACGGTCCGTTCGGGGTGGTGACCGCCGACGGGAGCGGAACTCATCGCTGCGCACCGAGTCTTTTTCGGGACGGGTCCGGCCGGGCGTGAGCGGGACGCGGCGTGAGCGGGACGTCAGGGTGAACGGGACGTCAGGGTAGGCGGGACGTCAGTACCTGACCGGCAGTGCCAGCAGCCCGCGGGCTCGCAGCGAGGGGCGCCACCGCAGTTCGCCCGCGCCGAGGGCCAGTTCGGGCAGGCGCTCCAGCAGCGCGGCGAGGGCGATCTCCGTCTCCGCGCGTGCGAGCGGGGCGCCCAGGCAGTAGTGGATGCCGTGACCGAGGGCGAGTTGACCCGAGGCGTCGCGGGAGAGGTCGAGGCGGTCGGGCTCGGGGAAGCGGGCGGGATCGCGGTCGGCGGCGGACAGGGACACCCAGACCGTCTCGCCCGCCGGAATGGTCACCCCGGCGATCGTCACGTCCTCGACGGGGAACCGGCGCATGCCGAGCAGCATGGGCCCCTCGTAGCGGGCGAACTCCTCGACGGCGGCGGGGAGTCGTTCCGGGTCCTTGCGCAGAGCGGCGAGCTGGTCCGGGTGCTGGAGGAGGGCGAGCACGGCGTTGCCGATGAGCTGGACCGTGTTCTCGTACCCGGCGAAGAGGATGAGGAAGGCCAGGGACATCAGCTCGTCCTCACCGAGCCGGTCGCCCTCGTCACGTACGGCGATCAGGGCGGAGAGGAGGTCGTCGGCGGGCGCACGGCGCTTGGTCGCGAGCAGCCGGGTGAGGAAGCCGAGCATGGCCGCCATCGCCTCCTTGGCGGCGTGCGGGCGGGCCGGGTCGGGGGCCGTGAGCCCGTCGGTCCACTGCCGGAAGTCCAGCCGGTCCCCCTCCGGGATGCCGAGCAGGTCGCAGATGACGGTGATCGGCAGCGGGGCGGCGTAGGAGGCGACGAGGTCGGTTTCGCCGTGCGGGCCGAGCGCGTCGAGGAGCTGGTCCGCGGTACGCCGGATCGGTTCGCGGAGCTGCTGGACGCGGCGCGGGGTGAAGGCGCGGCCGACCAGGCGGCGGATGCGGGTGTGGTCGGGCGGGTCCATGTTGAGGAGGTTGACGTCGAGCTCGGGCGGCAGGGAGAAGCCCTTGTAGGTGCCGGCCGTGCCCTGCCGTTTGTCCAGGGAGAGGCGGGGGTCGGCGAGGGCGGCCTTGACGTCGTCGTACCGGGTGACCAGCCAGGCGGGGGTGCCGTCGGGGCCGGTGATGCGGTGCACGGGCGCGGTGTCGCGCAGGCGCCGGTAGACGTCGTAGGGGTGGGCGAGGAGGCCGTCCGCGAGATCCATGGCAGGCAGCCTACGCGGACTCAGGTGTCGTACTCCTGGATGCGCCGCCCGTGGCTCCGGTCGACCAGGCCGGGCAGCCGGTCCCCCAACTCCCGCACGACCGCGGGCACATCGAGGGTGAGCAGCTCGCGGTCGCGCATGAGCACGCGGCCGTCGACGACGGTGGTGCGCACGTCGGCGGAGCGGGCGCTGTGCACGAGGGTGGCGGCGAGGTCGTGGACCGGCTGGGTGTGCGGGCCGGTGAGGTCGACGAGGATGATGTCGGCGCGCAGGCCGGGAGCGAGGCTGCCCACGCGCGCGCCGAGGCCGACCGCGCGGGCGCTCTGCAGCGTGGCGTGGTGCAGGGCCTGGCGGGAGGTCAGCCAGCGCGGGTCGCCCTCGGTGGACTTCTGGATGAGGGAGGTCAGCGCCATCGACTCCCACACGTCGAGGGAGTTGTTGGAGGCGGCGCCGTCCGTGGCGAGTCCGACGGGGACGCCGATCGCGCGCAGGGCCCGTACCGGGGTGGTGTCGGGCCAGGCGAACTTGAGGTAGCCGCGGGGAGCGGTCGCCACCGCCGTACGGCCGCCCGTGCGGGCGAGGAGCGGCAGGTCGCGCTCGACGATGCCGGTGCCGTGAGCGATGAGCAGGTCGGTGTCGAGGAGTCCGGTACGGTCGAGGACCTCGACGGGGGTGACGCCGTGCCGGGCGAGGCTGGTGTCGGTCTGGTCGCGGTTCTCGGCGGCGTGGAGGTGGACGGGCAGGCCGTGGCTGCGGGCGAGTTCGGCGGTGGCGGCGAGGTCGGCGTCGGTGACGGTGTAGGGGGCGTGCGGGGCGAGGGCGGTGGTGATGCGCCCGCCGGCGGCGCCCCGGTGGCCCAGCGCGAACTCCAGTGACCGTTCCCGCCCTTGCGGGCCCTGCGAGGAGAAGTAGGCCTCGCCGAGGTGGGCCCGCATGCCGCACTCGGCGACCACGTCGGCGACCACGTCCATGTGGAAGTAGTGGTCGGCGAAGCAGGTGACCCCGCCGCGGATCATCTCGGCGCAGGCGAGCCGCGCGCCCAGTGCCACGTCCTGCTCCGTCAGATTGGACTCGACGGGCCAGACGACGTCGTTGAGCCACTCCTCGGTCGGCAGGTCCTCGGCGAGACCGCGCAGGGCGACCATCGGCGCGTGGGTATGGCAGTTGACGAGTCCGGGCATCGCGACCTGACCGCGTGCCTCGATCCGCTCCACGGCCGCCAGGCCCGCCACGTCCGCCGCGCCGGTCACGGCCTCGATCACCCCTTCGCGTACGACGATCGCGGCGTCCTCGCGGAAGGCGATCCGCTCCTCCTCGTCGTGCACGAGGACGGTGCAGCCGGTGACGACCAGGTCGGCGGGAGAGGCGCTCATGGCTCCCAACGTACGACGGTGTCGTCCGGTGCGGCGGGCGGAACCGCGCATCCGGGTGCTATGCGGCGGCGGGCAGCCCGGCCCATTCCGGCCGCTGCTCCAACTCGCCCAGCAGTTGCTGGAGTTGGCGGGTCTGGCGGGGACTGAGGCGACCGGTGTCGTCGAGGTGCACGGCACAGGCCGTGGTGGTGTCGACGAGGCGTTCGAGGACGGCGGCGACGGCGTCCGTGCCCTCGGTGTGCCGGGCGAGGGCGGGCAGTTCGGCGGCGGCGAGCGCGATGGCGGTCCGGGCCTCGGCGAGCGTGCGGTAGGCCTCGCGGCGCAGCGCCCACCGTTCGGCGCGGTCGCCGGACTCGCTCAGCACGTGCACGAGATAGGCGTGCGCGGCGCGCCCGGCGACGGCGAGCCGGGCGCGTACCCCGCCGCCCCGCTCCCCCGGCATCGGCAGATGCCCGACGATCAGCACGATCGCACAGGCCAGCAGCGTCTCGCCGATCCGGCTGGCGGAGGCCTGCGGCTCGCCGCCGACCATGACCAGGGCCAGGACGAGGACGGTGACGACCGCGGTCAGGGCGCCGAAGTTCCGGGTGGCGACGGGTACGAGCGCCCCGCACACCGCCACCAGCACGATCAACCCCTCCGGGCGCGGCAGCAGCGCGGCGAGCCCGGCGAACACCAGGGCGCCGAGGACAGTCCCGGTGGCCCGGCTCAGCACGCGGGAGGCGAGCGGCCCGAGGTCGGGCTTGACGAGGAAGACGGCGGTGGCGGGCAGCCAGTACCAGTGCTGGTGCTGGCCGTACCAGCGGGTGTGGTGCAGGGCCTGGGCAACGGCGGCGCTGGCCCCGAAGCAGAGGGCGACGCGCATCCCGTACTCCCGCCCGCCGGTGCCGAGAGCGGCCCGGACCGCGTCCTTGGCGCTGCGCCGCCTGGCGAGCAGCCGGTGTTCGCCGCTCTCGGTCCGGTCGAAGGCCTCGGCGGCGCGCAGGAGCGCGTCGTCGAGTGCCCGCAGGGCGGGCGCCGACCGGCTGGGGGCGGGCAGCGGCCCGGTACCGGTGTTGCCGCGGACGGCGGCGGCGAGCCGCCGGGGCCCTTCCGACGCGCGCGCGGTGACGGGCTCGCCCGCCCAGGCGAGGGCGGTGGCGGCCTCGGCGAGAGGCAGCGCGGCGGCGTACTGCGCATGCAGCCGGCGCTCGGCCGCGGAACTGGCGCAGCGGCGCAGCCGGGGTCCGGCGAGGGCGTCCTGGGCGTGGTCGAGGGCGGCGGTGAGTGCGGCCCGGCGAGCCGTGGCGGTGTCACCGCCCGCGGCGTCGAGCAGCGCGGCGACGGCGTCGTACACGTCGGCGACCGCCTCCCGCTCGCCGTCGAACCGGAAGTCCCCGGCCAGCGCACCGGGGGTGGGCAGCGCCAGCCGCAGCAGGAGCAGCCAGCCGGCGCCGGCGAGGAAGGCGAGAGCCCGCTCCCAGCCGCTCTCGGCCGCCGGCATCCCCGCGTCGATGGCGGCGGTGACGAGCAGCTGGGTACCGGCGGCGGAGGCGACGGGCCCGACGGCGCTGATGCCTCCGGCGGCCAGCCCGAGCACGGTGAGCAGCAAGGTCAGCGACACAGCGGCCAACTGCACCCCGGTGTACGTCCCGACGAGCAGCCCTACGGCCCCGGCCAGGGCGGGCACCCCGAGCCGTCTGACGGAGGCACGCCTGCTGCCGGGCCGGTCGTTGATGCCGGCGAGCATCGCGGCGATGGCGGCGACGACGCCGTCGGCGACCCGGCCGCCGAGCACACCGGCGAGCAGCAGTGGCCCGGCGGCGAGCGCACCCCGGGTCACCGCGCTCCAGGGGACGGGGCCGCGCTGGGTACGCAGGGCGTGCGCGAGCCAGGGGGGCAGTGACAGTGCGGCGGGGCGCGACACGGGGCTCCTGTTCATACGAGGGCGGCAGGGCCTTCGGACGACGGTGGCCGGGCTGCAGGACGTGCTCCCACGGTAGATCGCGTTTCCCGAGCAAACGGAGCGATCACGTTTCGGGCAGGTGAAAGGTGCCGAGGTGGGCGGTTTCTTTATGAACGCAATGCGGAGCGCCGCAGGCGCTTCCTCAGTCGAGGGCGAACGGGTCCCTGATGGACGGCGGCCTCTGATCGGAGAAGAGCCCTTCCGGTGGCTCCGCGATCGGCAGCGGCTCGGGTTGCCGGTGGCCGTCGACGCAGCGGGCGAACGGCCCGGTGACGGGGTCCGTCAGGGCGCGCATGTGCGGGTCGGCGTGGTGGGTCCACCAGCTCGACATGCCCAGCCCCGGGTCCCAGCGCAGGTTCTCCCAGGCACGCCACACGGAGTCGAGCCGGGAGAGCGCCTGGGCGTGGCGATACCATTCCGGGCACCACACGCGCCCGGATTCGGGGGTGGGCCGCGAGACGAGATAGATGAAGCGGTCGCTGACGAATTCCGCGACGTTCGGGTACCACAGTTCCCCCGGGCGGGCGGCGTTCGCCTCCTCCCGCCGGATGTCCTCGGCCGACTCGCCCCGCTCCTCGTCGTGGACAGGTGATGTCATGGCGTCATGCTCCTCTTCGCAGCCGTACTTCGGCGGCCTCGGCGTGGCGGCCGGTGCGGTCCAGAACCCTCGCGAGCCCGGAGACGGCATATCCCAGGTCGGACTGCTTGCGCGGGTCCTGGTCCACCATGTCCCGGTAGAGACGGACGGCCCGCTGTGCCGGTGCCACCGCGCGGGCGGCCAGGCGCACGTCGTGCCGGCCGCACAGGCTCAGCGTCCCGCCCAGTCGGTACAGGAGCCACGCGGTCCGGTTCGACCCTTCGGCGGGGCCGGCGGTCAGCCTCGCGCAGGCCTCCTCCGCCTCGAGGGCGGTGCGCCGGGCGGCGGCCGTCTCCCCGGCCATCGCCCGTGCATCGGCCAGCCGCAGGAGTGCGTGGCACAGGGGCCGCTCCTGACCGTCCCGGTCCGTGACGAGCAGGCGACGCCGAATGCTCACCTCGTGCTCCGCGATGCGCACGGCCTCCGGGAAGCGGCTCGTGCGCAGCAGCGCATGCCCCAGCTCCGCGCAGGTGTCGGCCAGGCCCGCCTCGTGTCTCGCGTCGCCGGCCGACAGTTCCACGCGCAGCTCGTACGCCTCCCGCAGCACGGGAACCGCGCGGCCGGCCGTCGCCCAGGACGTCGCGTAGCTGGTGCCCAGGTCGTGCAGGCAGAAGGCCAGCCCCTCGCGCTTCTCCGCGTTGGCGCGGGACAGCCGGCGGTACCGCGGCAGCGCCTGGCGCAGCAGGATGCGCCCCGCGACCTGCCGGTCGTACCTGCGGTACAGGTCGGAGCCGTCGTGGAGGCCGGTGGCATGGCTCTCCGTGTAGAGACTGGGGGCGTACGCGCTCAGCCGGGCCCGGACGGCGAGGGCCTCGTTCAGGGCGGCGAGCGCGTCCGCCGAGCGGCCCAGGGCGTCGTAGGAGTAGGCGAGGTCGAGAGCGACCTCGGACTGGGATTTCAACTGGCTCGAACTGAGCGGTAGTTCGGCATCCGCGTAGATCCGGAGGGCCTCTTCGAATCCCTCCACCGCCGCACGGTGGTCGCCGAGACGCGCGCGGAACGTGGCCAGCACGTCCACCGACTGGGCCAGCGCCGGCGCGGAGACCCCGTACGCGTCGCGTGCCAGAGCCCTGCGATGCTCGACGGCCTCCCCGATGGATGCCATCGCCGCCTCGTGCTCCCCCTCGTAGAACTGGTCCCAGGCGAGGTTGAGCAGCATCTGGGCCAGGGTGGAGCGATAGCCCTCGGGCAGTTCCTCGGCCCGCGGGCGCACCAGTGCGATCGCCTCCCGTACCAGCGCCATCGACTCGCGGCGCGGCCGGGACGCGTTGCCGTAGTCGACCGCGAGACCCATCAGGGCCTGCGCGAGGTCGGCGTCGTAGGCGTCCGGGTTCTCCGTCGCCAGCCGGCGGGACGTCGCGACCGCCTCCTCGCTCAGCGACAACGCCTCCGAGTGCCGCTGGAAGCGCCAGAGGTTCGTACCGCGCTCCTTCAGCGCCTCCGTGAGCAGGAGCGGGTCCAGATCCGGGTGATCGGCCACCAGATCGCGGGCGCGCCGGACGGCCTCGTCGGTGTGCTGGTCGGACTGGGCGATCTGGTCGAAGCGGATCGCGCTCGGGTCGAGCCACCAGAGCACCCGCGACAGGTTGACGAGTGCCCGCACGAGACCGCGCTCGCGTTTCTCCCACTCCTCGCCGTCCTCGGCCGCCAGCGCGCGGAAGAGGCCCAGCGCCAGGTCGCCGGCCTCGTGCGCGTCCGTCAGGCGTCCGGTCATGCGCGAGGCGTGCGACAGGACCAGCAGCGAGTCGGCCCACTCCGTGCGGTGGGTCACCGCCCCGTCGTCCGCCAGCCGTCGCCGGATCGCCGCCGCGTCGCCGGCCGCCACCCGGGCGTCCTCCCAGGCGCCGACCGCCAGGTGCCGTTCGGCGAGGTTGTGCAGCGCCCACGCGCGGTCGCGCAGCGCCTGCGGGTCGTCGCCCGTGGTCCGGCACTGCCGGTTCAGTTCGCGGGCGACGTCGAGTGCGTACGCGCGCAGCACATGGGTCTGTTCCGGCAGCGCGTCGGAGTGGGCGCGCAGCATGGCAGCGGTCAGCGGCGCCTCGGCGGGGACCGCGCGCAGCGCCTCGCGCAACCGGTCGACCACCTGATGCGCCTTCGACGTGCGTCCCTCGTTGGCATGGGCCACGGCGGAACGGGCCAGGACGGTGAGGATCTGCACCCGCTGGTGGTCCGGGGCCAGGGCGAACAGTCTCCCGAGCAGCCCGGGCTTCTCGATGATCTGATCGGAGGCCTGGAACTCCGCCAGCCGGTCCGGCTCGAGCCGGCCCCAGTAGCGGCCCTCGGGAGGCGGGTACAGGTCACGCAGCCAGGCGGTGACGTCCCTGGTCCGCCACGACGGCTCGTCGGGCAGCAGCCGGACGATGGTCGACCGCGCCTCCCGCTCGTCCTGCGCGGGACACAGGACGGCCGCCGCCACGGCCTGTTCGAGCAGATCCGTCTCCCGCGCCCCCAGGCCCCGCCCGCCGGCGGTGTCCAGCCAGTACTTCCTCTCGTGCCCCAGGAGTTCGGCCTCCAGCGCGCCACCGCCCCGCTCGGGGGTCCGCACCTGGCGCAGCAGCGCGGCCAGGGCCGCCATCTGCACGGTCAGCGCCGTCTCGGCCCCTGAACCGGGCCCGGGGCGGGCGGCCGGCAGTCCGTCCATGAGCCCGGGCCAGTCGACGTCCGTCCCGCCGGTCACCTCCGCCAGCCGGCGGGAGAGGTCGCGGGCTGCCGTCCGGAACGCCTGCTCCCGGTCGGCGGTGTCGAGGCTGAGCGCGTGCAGCCTGGTCTCGGGGAGCGCGCCGGTCGCCCTGGTCCGCCAGGAGCCGAGCGAGCGGGCGAGCAGCAGCAGGCGCACCGGATACCCGGCCTCCTCGGTCTGCTCCCGCAGCTCCCTGACCAGCTCGGGTCGGGTCTCGGCGTAGTCGACGACCAGCAGCAGCGGGTGCTGGACCCTGCGCAGCACCTCCAGGCCGCCCGGCTTGCGGCGTACCTGACCGGCCACCCAGCCGCGGTCCCGCATCCGCGCCATCAGCTGCCGCGCCAGCCGGGTCTTGCCCTGACCGCCGGGAGCGGTGAGCACGCGGGCGGCGGGGGCGCCGTCCGGATCCGCCAGGCACCACCCCTCCAGCTGGGCGAGCGTGTCCTCCCTGCCGTGGAACGACACCACCTCCGCGTCGGCCCGCAGCAGCATGGTCGGCGACGTCACCTCACGCTTGGGCGGCGCCGGTTCCAACAGGCCTACCAGCTCGGCCGGTTCGGGCTGCGGGTCGACGGAGGTCACCTCGCGGACCACCGCGCGGAAGTCGTCACACTCCAGCAGGTCCTCGCTGCGGGTGTACTTCAGCCGGGTGCCCCGGTCCGGCCGGCGGTCCGCTCGCACCAGGCCGAGCAGCAGATTCTGGCCCTCCAGGAGGACGGCCGCGCCCGACATCCCGGACCAGTGGGTGGTGCGCCGAGCGGTTTCGTGGTCCAGCCCTGTGGTGTCCGCCGCCAACAGGCCGGCGTTGTCGAGGATCTCGAAGGCCGCACCGCCGTGCGGCCTGACCAGGCCGACCAGCGGCTCCGGAAACCGTTCGCCGGCTTCCGTCCGCTGCTGCCGCGGGAATCCCGTGGCGGCGACCCGTACTTCGGTGCCGCCCGTCACGCACCGGCCCCAGCGCTGCGGGCGGCGGCCTCGGGCGCCGCGCAGCGTGGTGGGTGTCGGCCAGTCCGGGTTGCCGGCCGGGATCTCCAGCAGGGCGGCGTCCACGGTCTCGTCGCGCCGACGCCACCGCACCACGACGGGGAACCGTGCATCCGAACCCGGGAAGGACACGGTGATGTCCCCCGGTGTGCGCGGCGGTGGCAGCAGGTGCGCGGCGGTCAGGACGAGCCGCGGCGCGATCAGATAGCCGCTGCCGAAGCCCGAGCCGCGGACCTGGACGACCTGCTCCTCCATGATCAGCCCTTCGCCGGACTACTCGACGTCGCCCACGGCCACGTCCCCGCCCCCGCGTTGCTCCGGGTTCAGGCGCAGGGTCACACGCTGCGCGGACCGTTTCGTGCGCTCCCCGCGGGCGTTGGCCTCCGCGACGCCGAACCGCAGCGCCCCGCCGCCGTTCTTCGTCCGCACCAGCTCGATCTCGAACTCCGCGGTGATCTCGCCCAGTACGAAGCGCAGGGGGGAGTCCTGGCCACGGCGTTGCGCCTCCGACAGCTGGGCTCGCAGCACCTCGATGGCATCGGCCAGATCCAACCAGTCCTCGTCCTGCTCGCCCCGTGTCATGCCCCGGCCTCCGTCGTCACGTCATCGGGCTCGCACATCCTAATGACTTGAGTCAGGGCCTGCCCAGGGAACCTGTTCCGTCACAGCAGATGCGAAGAGGTCTTCGGCCTTCATGAGCGCGGTCGTCAGGGATCCCGTCGCGGGGTCGGCGACCTCCCTCATGAGGTCGTCGACCGCACGCGGTCCGGCCCGCTCCAACAGCCGCTTCTCGTTCGTCACCCACTCCCCGCGCGCCGCCGGCACCGCGTGGCCGGCCTGTACGGCGGCGGTGGCCGGCGCGCCGGCGACCTCGGTGAGGCGGCCGTGCGGGGCGTGGTTGGCCCTGGCGTAGGCCAGGGTCGCGCGGGCGGTGCCGGACCAGCGCTCGGCTGCGGTCCGGCGCAGTGCGGGCGGGTAGGCCTCCGGGCGGGGCAGTCGGCCCCTCAGCACCTGGTTGACGGCCACCTCGGCCACGATCAAGTAGCTGGGAATCCCGGCGAGATGGAAGAGCAGCGACTCCACCCGGAACCGTCCCGCCGCCGCCTCCGCCAGCTCGTGCTCGACCACGTCGAGGTCCCGGTAGTGCACGTCGACCCGACGTCCGTCGATGGTCAGCCAGGCCCCGCCGTTGAAGACACCGCCGCCCCAGCCGCCGATGCCGGACACCTCGCCCTCCCAGCCGAGGGCGCGCAGGTCGTCCGGGTCGAAAGGGCCCCGGTAGTAGACGGCCAGGTCCCAGTCGCTGTCGGGGGTGTGCGTGCCCTGGGCTCGGGAGCCGCCCAGGGCCACCGCCCGGACCGTGGGGAGGGAGGCGAGACGGTCGGCCGTGGTGGTGAGGAAGTCGGGGTCGGGGAGCGTGGGCATGAGGGCTCCAGCTGCGGTGGGGGTCCTGGTGCGGGGAGCGTAGGGCGGGGGCCGGGGGCGCGGCGACCCGATTGTCAGTGGCGCGCGTTATCAAGGAAGTCGTCACTCATTGTCACGACGGGGGAGGTCATGGTGACGGCTCGGGAGGACGGCGCTCAGGGGCGCCGCGGCCATCTGTCGCCGGCCGGGATGCGTGCCCGCGGGTGGACGGCGGGGCTGGTGCGCCGGCTGCTGGGCGAGCCCGATCTGCTGCGCGACAATCCGTACACCGCGTCGGCTCCGCGGACCCGGCTCTACCGCGTGGAACGGGTCGAAGCGGCGGAGCAGAGCGCCGAGTTCAGAGCCGTGGCGGCGGCAGTCGTACGGCGGTCCGTCGCGGCGAGGGCCGTCGTACGACGGCGGCGGGAGGTGCGGGCACGGCTCGCGGCGGAGCAGCGGGCGGCGGGCGGCGACATGCCCGAAAGCTCGCCCCGGTCCGACAGCGGGGCGGAGAGTCGGCCTTCCTCGTCCGCCGACGAAGCGGTGAGCAGGCCTCCTCGGGTCGGTGAGGCGGAAACGCGGCCTGCTCGGGCCGCCGGTGCGGCGGAAATTCGGGTGCGCAGGTCCGGGCGGGCCGCCGATGATCAGGAGGTTGTCCACCCACGACTCCAGGAGCCGCCATGATCCGGCGAGTGACCGCACCCGGGCTCTTCCCTCCGCCCACCTACTCCCACGCCTCCGTCGTCGAGGCCGGGACGAAGCTCGCGTTCCTCGCCGGGGCCGTGCCGCTCGACGAGAAGGGGGAGGTGGTCGGAGTCGGGGACCCCGTGCGGCAGGCCCAGCAGGTGGTCGCCAATCTGCGCGAGCAACTGCGCGCGGTGGGCAGCGACTTGACGCATGTTCTGTCGACCGACGTGTACGTCGTGAGCAGCGAACCCTCGGTGCTGTCCGCCGTCTGGGAGGTGGTCGAGGCGTCGGGGCTCAGTGCCGGGCCGCACTCGTCGACCCTCCTCGGTGTGGCCTGCCTCGGATACACGGGGCAGCTGGTGGAGATCACGGCGACGGCCGTCGTCCCCGAGGGTGCGCGTCCGTGAGCGCGGGTGCCGGGACGGAGGTCGTTCTGCGCCGGGCGGCCGGCCCGGACGCCGCCGCAGTCGCCGACGTCTGGCTGCGCTCCTACAGCGCCGCCTTGCCCACGGTCGTCCGGGCCCGCTCCGACACCGAGGTGCGCGACTACATCCGGGACGTCGTGGTGCCGTCGCGGGAGACCTGGGTCGCGGACGCCGGTGGCGGCATCGTGGGCATGATGGTGCTCGCCGGGGATCTGCTGTCCCAGCTGTACCTGGCCCCCGAGTGGCGTGGCCGCGGCATCGGCGACCGGTTCGTCGCGCTGGCCAAGGAGCGCAGTCCGGGCGGGCTCGCCCTGTGGACCTTCCAGGTCAACAAGCCCGCCCACCGCTTCTACGAGCGGCACGGCTTCGTCGCCGTCGCGCACACGGACGGCAGCGGCAACGAGGAGCGGGAGCCGGACGTGCGGTACGTGTGGCGGCCCTGAGGGGTACGCCTCACCCCGTCGGCCTCCCCCACGTCCTCCCCTTCGGCAACGGCTGCGCATAGCTGCCCGCCCGGCTAGTCGTCAGGCCCAACGACACCAGCGACTCCGTCAGCTTCACCGCCGCCCCGACCCCGTCGACCACCGGAAGCCCCAGCTTCTCCCCCACCGTCCGTTGCAGACCGGTCATCCCGGCGCAGCCGAGCACCAGGACCTCGGCGCCGGCCTCGCGGGCCCGTACGGCCGCAGCGAGGAAGGCGGCCTCGGTGCGGACCGGGTCGTCGGCGAGGTCGAGGACGCCGAGGCCGGTGCCGATCACGGCAGCGCAGTTGCGGGCCACGCCGGCGGTCTCCAGGCTGTCCTCGATCTGGCCGCAGGACCGGTCGAGGGTGGTGACGACGCCGTACCGACGCCCGAGTAGACAGGCGAGGTGGGCGGCTGCCTCGGTGATGTCCACGACAGGTACCTCCACCAGCTCCCGTACGCCCTCCCGGCCGTGCTCCCCGAACCCGGCCAGCACGACGGCGTCGTACGACGGCCCTTCGTAGGTGCGCAGCGCGTCGAGGACGGCGGCGGCCGACAGGTAGCTGTCGAGCCAGCCCTCCGCCGACTCGGGGCCCCATGCGGGGGTCAGCCCGATCACGGCGGTGCCCGGGCCTGCTGCGGCCCGGGCACCTCGGACGATCTCCTCGGTCATCTCCTGCGTGGTGTTGCAGTTGGTGACGACGATCCGCACGTCCGTCAGACCTCCACCCCGGCCGTCCGGGCCCGCTCGCCGCGGCACAGCACCGCGTACAGCCCGGCGGCCAGCGCCGTGCCGATGAACCAGGAGTACGGCGCCACGTCGCTGAAGGTCTTGACCAGCGCCAGCACCGCGGCGACCGCGGCCGAAGGCAGGAACGCACACAAGGCCTTGGGGTTGACGCCCTTGCGGTAGTGGTAGGGGGAGCCGGGGGTGGCGTCGAAGAGTTCGTCCACGTTCACCCGGCCGCGCTTGACCGCGTAGTAGTCGACCATGATCACGCCGAACAGCGGACCCAGGAAGGCGCCGAGGCCGCCGAGGAAGTAGTTGACCACGGTCGGGTTGGAGAAGAGGTTCCAGGGGGTGACGATCAGGGCGGCCACCGTGCTGATCATGCCGCCGACCTTGAAGGTGATCTTCTGCGGCCAGACGTTGGCGAGGTCGTACGCCGGTGAGACGAAGTTGGCGACGATGTTGACGCCCATGGTGGCTACGGCGAACGTCAGCGCGGCCAGTACCAGCACCCAGGTGTTGCCGACCTTGGCGACCAGCTCCGCCGGGTCCGTGATGGCCTCGCCCCAGACCTCCAGCGAGCCCGCGGTGACGATGACGGAGACGACGACGAAGGCGGTGGAGTTGATGGGCAAGCCCCAGAAGTTGCCGCGACGGACCGTCTTGTAGTCGGGTGCGAAGCGGGAGAAGTCGCAGAAGTTGAGCATCAGCGTGCCGTAGGTCGCGAGGATCAGGCCGATCGCGCCGAACCACTGCCGCCACTGCTCGCCGACGGAGACCGGGTGCGGAGTGGAGGTCAGCGAAATGCTCCAGTGGGCCTTGGCCAGGACCCATACCGCCAGCGCGATCATCACCAGCCAGATCGCCGGACCGCAGAAGTCCTGGAACTTCCGCACCGATTCCATGCCCTGACTGATGATCAGCGCCTGGACCAGCCAGAGGGAGACGAAGGAGATCCAGCCGAGGGCGTCCAGGCCGAGGAAGGAGCTGTGGGTGAGGGACTCCAGGCCGGGCCAGGCCGCCAGCAGCATCACATTGACGGCGACGGAGGCCAGATAGGTCTGGATGCCGTACCACATGATGGCGATCACGGCCCGGATCAGGGCCGGGATGTTGGCACCCCAGACGCCGAAGCTGATGCGGCTGACGACGGGGAACGGGACGCCGTGGCGCTGGCCGATCTTCCCCATCCAGTTCATGCCGATGTAGATGAGCACGAAGCCGGCGAGCAGAGAGGTGAAGACCTGCCAGACGTTCATGCCGAGGACCAGCAGGCCGGCGGCGAAGGTGTAGTTGCCGAGGTTGTGGACGTCGGACATCCACATGGCGAACAGGTCGAAGACCTTCCAGTTCCGCTGCTCGGCGGGGGCGAGGTCCTCGTTGGTGAGGCGGGGGTCGGGGACGAACGCTGGGACGCCGGTGGCTTCGGCGTGGTCGGCGAGGGACACGGGGCCTCCATGGGTTAAGGGACGGAGGAGAACGGCTGCTGGCCTCGGATGCCGGACCGGGGATGCCGAGTGGAGTGTGTTTGGTATACCAAACTGCCGTCATGGTCCCGCCGTCAAGCGTTCGGACCGATGTCATCCCTGTTACTTCTCCGTAAATGCGCCGCCAGGTCGGCGAAGATGGCCCCATGAGCTCCACGAAGACGAAGACCGAACCCCTCGGTGCGGTACGCGAACGGGTCCTCGCGACCCTGCGGCAGGACATCATCGCGGGGCGCCTCGGGCCGGGCGACCGGCTCGTCGAACGGGAGCTGGCCGAGCGGTTCGGTGTCTCGCGGGTGCCGGTCCGGGAGGCGATCCGCGCCCTGGTCGCCGAGGGCTTCGTCCTCTTCGAGTCGGCACGGCGCACGGTCGTACGCCGGCTCACCCCGACCGATGTGAAGGAACTCTTCGAGCTGCGCGAGGCGTTGGAGGTGTACGCGGCGGGACTGGCCGCGGCACGGGCGACACCGGAGGCGCTGGCGGAGCTGCGGGGGCTGCTGTCCGAGGCCGCGACGGCGACGAAGGAGGGGGACGGCGAGGCGATCACGGACATCAACACCCGCTTCCACGACAGCATCCTGGCCCTGGCCGGCAACACTTTGCTGATCTCCGTCATGGAACCGGTCGACGGCCGGCTGCGCTGGCTCACCCGGCAGAACGCGGAGTGGCCCCAACTCCTCGACGAACACCGCGAGTTGTACGAGGCCATCGCCTCCGGCGACCCGGAAAGCGCCCGCACCCTCGCGCTCGCCCACGTCCGCGCCAACTACCGCTCGACGGTACGCCACCTGTTCGGAACCGACCCCGAGGACGCCGGCTGAGGGCCCGCTACGGCAGCCCGGCCGCGTCGGCCGCCGTCCGCAGCACCTCCCGCAGCATCTCGGGGGTGAGCCGGCCGGTGAAGGTGTTGCGCTGGCTGACATGGAAGCAGCCGAACACCTCCAGGCCGTCCAGGGCGACCCGGGTGCCGTGGGCGAAGACGGGACGAGGCCGGGGTACGGGCCAGCCGGCCTCCGCGAACGCGGGCAGCGCCGCCTGCCAGCCGAAGGCACCGAGCACCACGGCCGCCCTGAGTGTCGGGCGCAACAGCTTCAGCTCCTGGACCAGCCAGGGGCGGCAGGTGTCACGTTCGCCCGGGGTGGGCTTGTTGGCGGGCGGGGCGCAGTGCACGGGCGCGGTGACACGGACGCCGTGCAGCTCCAGGCCGTCGTCGGCGCGCACGGAGGTGGGCTGCGAGGCCAGCCCCACGTCGTACAGCGCCTGATAGAGCACGTCTCCGGAACGGTCACCGGTGAACATACGGCCCGTGCGGTTGCCTCCGTGCGCGGCGGGGGCCAGCCCGATGATCACCAGGCGCGCGTCGGCCGGGCCGAAGCCGGGCACCGGCCGACCCCAGTAGGTCCAGTCGGCGAACGCGGCCCGTTTGGTCCGGGCCGCCTCCTCCCGCCACTCGACCAGCCGGGGGCAGGCCCGGCACGCGGCGACGCGCCGGTCGAGCCGAGCGAGCGCGCTGCTGTCGTCCATACCGCCACGGTATGCCCGGCCCCGCCGCGCCACCCCGGGCCGGGGCCGCGTCCGGGATGGGCCGAGGTGCACGGGGACCGCCGGGCCGGCGGGGTCGCGAGGCTGGGTCTCCTTCACCGTCCTCCTGGCGTGGGCCCCGGAAAAACGCCTCCGGCTCATCCGGCCCGGCGGGTTAAGGTCGGGGCATGGCTTCCGAGGATGCGGACGAGAACGTGCACCGTGACACCGGCGGACCGGGCGAAGCGAGCGGACCGGCTCCCGCCCAGGACGCCAAGGGTTCCGAAGCCTCCGACACCCTGCCGCTCGACCCCGAGACCACCGCCGACGCCCAGCCGCTCGACCCCAAGATCGCCGCCGCGGTGGCCGCTGCCGAGGCCGCCGGACCGGCGAAGGGCGAGACCGTACGGCTCGACAGCTGGATCTGGGCCGTCCGTCTGATCAAGACCCGCTCCCTGGGCGCCACCGCCTGCCGTGGCGGGCACGTCCACGTCAACGGCGAGCGGGTGAAGCCCGCCTACTCCGTGCGCGTCGGCGACGAGGTGCGCCTCCGGCAGGAGGGCCGGGAGCGCGTCGTGATCGTCAAGCGCCTGATCCGCAAGCGCGTCGGCGCGCCCGTGGCCGCCCAGTGCTACGTCGACAACTCCCCTCCGCCCCCGCCTCGGGAGGCCGTGGCCCCCGCCGGTCTCCGCGACCGCGGCACCGGCCGCCCCACCAAGCGGGACCGCCGTGAGCTGGAACGACTGCGAGCGCTGAACAGTCTCGGCGGGCCGGGCAGCCCCGGCGGGTCGCAAGGAATCAGCGGGTCCCAAGGACTCGGCGGCCGGCCCCGGGGGCGATGAGCCGCTCGCGGACGGAGACCCACCCCGGTCGACGGACTTCGACGGACTTCGACGCACAGCGACGGACACCGGTGACGTCGGCCAGGCCCCCGCGGCCCGGCCGACGTCACCGACGGTGTCCCGCACAGGTCACGCCCTCCGGCCCGCCCGCTGCACCAGCCGCAGCAGCTCCGCAGTGTGCCCGCGCCGGGCCCAGGCGATCACGACGAGCGGCACGATCAGGATCAGCGGGGTCGCCGCGTACTGTCCGTCGAAGACGGTGAGCTGGACGATGAACGCGCCCACCATCAGCGCACTCAGCGCCACCGCCGCAACCGACTGCAGAACCGGCACCAGCAGCGCGACCGCGCCGGCCAGTTCGAGCGCGCCGATGATGTACATGCCCGCACTGCCCCAGCCGATCCTGTCGAAGGACTCCACGGCCGACGGGTGCGCGATCAGCTTGGGCAGCGCGCTCGCGATCCCGAAGAAGAGGGCGAGCAGCACCTGCACCGTGCGCAGGGCGATCCGGGCGAAGCGACCACGAGCGGTCCCGGAAGCGGCGGAGGACGAAGCGGCGGAGGACACGGAAGAAGCGGAAGCGGCGGGGGCGGTGGTCTCGGACATGAGGGTCTCCTGGGTGAAGCGGTCCCGGTTGCTGTCACCGAGATAGACCGGCCGCGGCCCGAGAACTCATCGCCCGCTACGCCACCGGCACCGGCACCGCCCTCACCCACATCCCGTCCGGGGTCAGATACGCGTCCACCTCCAGTCCCGCCTCCGCCAGCGCCTCCTCGAACTGCTCCTTCGTCAGGGGCCGGGCCAGGAAGGTCTGCGTCCAGCCCGTGTCCGGGAACACATACTCGGCGCGCACCGAGCGCACCCCGTCGCCTACCGGCTCCGACGACGCGATCCGCACGGTGAAGCCGCTCGGGTCGACCCGCTCTCTCGGCACCTTCGTGTGATAGTCCGCGCCCTCCCGCTGGATGAGCACGCAGCCGCCCTCCGCCACATGCCGGGCGCAGGCGCGCAGCATGCCCCGGCGCACCTCGACGTCACCGGTGTGCACGAGGAAGGACGCGAGCATCACCACATCGAACTTCTCGCCCAGGTCCAGGTCCTCGACCGGACCGCATATCGTGCGCGCTCCTCGGACACGGGAGAGCATCTCGGCCGACTCGTCCACCGCCGTGACCCTGAAACCGCGCTCCAGCAGGGCGTGGGTCACCCGGCCCACTCCGCTGCCCAGCTCCAGGATGTGCGCCCCGGCGGGCACGGCCCCCGCGATGACGTCCGGCTCGTCGCCCACCGGGAGCCGCGCGTACAGCTCGACCGCGCAGCCGTCCGGGGTGATCGCGCCCGGTCCTGTTCCCTCGTATCCCTCACGCATTTCGACCGTCATGCCCGAACAACGGGCGGCCTCCGCACGCCCGTTCCCACCCGGCCCCGGTTCACTCGTTCGGGCTATTCATCCCTGAGCGGGAACCATCCGTGCCCGACGTACCAGTGGCCTCCCACCCGCAGATGGTCGCCGACGGCCCGCTCCACGGAGGTCCGCCGCGGCAGTTGAGCGACCGGCAGGTCCGGATCCCCGAAGACGAACTGGACGGGCTCGGTGTCGGCCGGTTCCGTGTCCTGGCGGGCGATGCGGAACCGCTCCTGGAAGCGGACGATGTTGGACTGCGCGGGCAGGTACCGCTTCAACTGGGCGTCGAGCAGCCAGGAATGGCACAGCACGGCTTCGGCCTGTTCCTCGGGGAAGTACAGGTCGAAGAACTCCCGGGCCAGCGCCAGGGAACGGTCGCAGGCGGACGGCGTCAACGGGCCGTGGAAGTCGGGGATGTGCAGGTCCAGGCAGGGCATGCCGGGTGCCGCGTCCAGGCCCGCCGCGGCGATGACCGGTGCGCAGCGCCGCTCCAGCCGCGCCCGCTCGAACTGCAGCCGTCCCAGCTGGTACAGCTCCCCGCGGAAGTGATGGGCGAGCCAGCGCGGCGACTGCACCCCTGCCCTGCCGTGCCGTCTGCGGTGCACCGTCATGTGCCGGCCCAGGTCGGCCAGGGTGCGCCGGGAGATCTCGGACGGGATGCCGCGTTCCCGGTGATAGCCGAGGGTGCGCGGGACCGCGGCGACGAAGACGTACACGGCGAGGAGGCCGTTCAGCGCGGGCGGAGCGGATGCGAGCAGCTCGCCGAGATCCGGTGTGCGGTCCGTCTCCCCCAGGTCCCGGAGCAGCTCCTCGACGCACTCCTCGAGGAGGCGCCGGGTGCCCGCGTCACCCGTCACCGTGCGCCGCATCGCCACCAGTTCGTTGATGTCCTCGTGCGGCACGGCCAGGTCGAGGAGCAGTTCGGGCAGGTCGTCGGCGTCCGGCAGCATGCGCGTCCCCCTTCGGCGCACGTCGTTGATGAACGTCCCCCACGAAGAGTACGTTGCAAGGAGGACTGGTGAACCGATGCGTACGGGCAGTGAGCCGGCGACCGCGCGCAGTGCGCTGCGAGCGCGCTTCTGGCTGAGCATGTGGGGACTGGTCTGGGCGATCTTCGGCACGGCGGCGTTCGCGCTCGTCGGGCGCCCCGGCTGGGCGGTCGCCTGCGGGGTGCTGTGGCTGGTGGCCACCGTCGACATGACCATGATCCTCAGGCACATCCGACAGGGCCCGCACTACCAGCCGGGCCGGACCATCCCGCCGTACCGGCCGCCGGAGAGCCGTCCGCCCTACCCGCGGCCGCCCCGGCACCCGTGACCCCAGGGTGCCGGCACGCTGGGGTCAGGAGTCGAAACGGGCCGCCTTCAGGTACTGCGGATTGGGATCGAGCGCGGCGGCGAGCCGGAAGTGACGCCTGGCCTGGTCGGCACGGCCCTGGCGCTCGTAGGTGCGGGCGAGCGCGAAGTGCGCGAACGCGTTGTCCGGCTCACGCTCCAGCACGATGGTGAACTCCAGCTCGGCGGGCCGCAGTTGCGCGGCCGCGAAGAAGGCACGCGCGCGCAGCAGCCGGGCCGCGGTGTTCTCGGGGTGCGCGGCGATGACGCCGTCCAGCAGCTTCACCGCACCCCGCGGATCCCGCGCGTTGAGCAGTTGCTCCGCCGCGCGGAAGTCGATGACATGCGTCTCCGGAGTGCGTCCGGTCGAACCGCTGGTCTCGGGCACGGCAAAGTCCTTCCCTCACTACAGCGGTTCAACGCGCTGGCACGGGCTGCTATTCCGTGCCGCCGTCACGCGGGCGCCCGTCCCCGGATGCCGCCCGGGACGCGCGTGCCCTGCGCACGAGGTCGTCCCAGACCTCCGCCACGCGCTTGTGCAGCGCGTCCAGGGGTACGTCGTTGTCGATCACGATGTCCGCGATCTCTCTACGCTGCTCGCGGGTCGCCTGCGCGGCCATACGCGCGCGTGCGTCCGCCTCGTTCATCCCGCGCAGCCGGACCAGCCGGTCGAGCTGGGTCTCGGGGCTCGCGTCGACGACGACCACCAGGTCGTACAGCGGCGCCAGGCCGTTCTCGGTGAGGAGCGGCACATCGTGGACCACGACGGCATCCTCGGCCGCGGCGCTCTCCAGCTCACGGGAGCGTACGCCCACCAGGGGGTGCACGATCGAGTTGAGGACGGCCAGCCTCTCGGGGTCGGCGAAGACGACGGAGCCGAGTCTGGGCCGGTCCAGGCTGCCGTCCGCGGCGAGGACCTCCTCGCCGAAGGCCTCCACCACGGCCGCGAGTCCGGGCGTCCCGGGCGCCACGACCTCACGCGCGATGCGGTCGGCGTCGATCAGGACGGCCCCGTGTTCCACGAGCAGCCGCGACACCTCGCTCTTGCCGGCGCCGATGCCGCCGGTCAGGCCCACTTTCAGCATGAGCGGAAGCTTAGGCCCTGCCACTGACAGGGCCGCCCGCGGCGTCGGGCCGCAGCCCGGACAACTGCCCTAGCTGTCGCCCTCCCGCTCGGCGAGGAACCGCTCGAACTCCCGCCCGATCTCGTCGGCGGACGGAATCTCGACCGGCTCGGCGAGCATGTTGCCCCGCGTCTCGGATCCGGCAGCCGCGTCGTACTGGTGCTCCAGGCCCTCGACGAGTGCCGTCAGCTCCTCGTCGCCCTCCTGGATCTGGCGGTCGATCTCGGTCTGCGTGCGATGCGCGTCCGTGCGCAGGGAGTGTGCGACGGCCGGCAGCACCAGACCCGTGGCGGCCGTGACGGCCTCCAGGACGGTCAGCGCCGCGTCCGGGTACGTGGATCGGGCGATGTAGTGCGGGACGTGCGCGGCGACGCCCAGCACATCGTGTCCGGCCTCCATGAGGCGGTACTCCAGCAGCGATTCGGCGCTGCCGGGCACCTGGGCCTCGTCGAAGGGGCTGCGGTGACCGGGCACCAGGTCGGTGCGGTTGCCGTGCGGGGTGAGGCCCACGGGGCGGGTGTGCGGGACGCCCATGGGGATGCCGTGGAAGTTCACGGACAGACGGACGCCGAGCCGCTCCACGATCTGCCGGACGGCGGCCGCGAACCGCTCCCACTCGACGTCCGGTTCGGGTCCGGACATCAGCAGGAAGGGTGCGCCGGTGGCGTCCTGGACGAGGCGGACCTCGATGCTCGGCTCCTCGTAGTCGGCCCAGCGGTCGCGCTTGAAGGTCAGCAGCGGGCGACGGGCCCGGTAGTCCACGAGCCGGTCGTGGTCGAAGCGGGCCACGAGCTGGTGGGGCAGTGAGTCGAGGAGCCGGTCGACGATCTGGTCGCCGGTCTCGCCCGCGTCGATGTATCCGTCGAAGTGGTAGAGCATGACAAGTCCGGCCGACTCCTGGGCGAGCGCCATGTCGACGACGGCCAGGCCCTTCGGCTCCCATGCGTACAAACCCTGCGGATCAAGCACTGTGACCGCTCCTCCTCGTGTTCCACATCGACAACGCGCCCTGGGGCGTGGGCATTCCCGCGTCAGGCACCTGATCGGTCACCGCATGCCGCGCACCTTGACGCCCCGTCAGCTGGTCCGTACCTTCACGAAGAACCGATGTTCACATCCACACACTCTGTTCATGTATGAGATTCCGTGTCCGCTCGACAGGAGGCACCCCCCATGCGCACGCGTACGCTGCTCACCTCCCTGCTCGCCGCGACCAGCGCCACCGGCGGCCTGCTCCTGTGTGCAAGCCCGGCCCCGGCCGCCTCGACCATCGAGGTCGGCACCGCGGCACAGCTCAAGACCGCGCTCGGCAGCGCGAAGCCGGGCGACACGATCCACCTCGCGGACGGCACGTACACCGGCAACTTCAAGGCGACCACGCCGGCCACAGCCGGGGCGCGCATCACCCTGACCGGTTCCCCGAAGGCCGTGCTCACCGCGGGCGGCGGTTACGGCCTGCACCTGAACGGCGCCTCCTACTGGACGGTCGACGGACTGACCGTGACCGGCGGCCAGAAGGGCATCATGATCGACACGGCCAGGGGCGTCGTGGTGGACGGCGTGACGGTGCACGACCTCGACATGGAGGGCGTGCACTTCCGCAACTCCAGCACGGACGGCGTGATCAGGAACTCGAAGATCTACGACACCGGACACGACGGCCGGGGCATGGGCGAGGGCGTGTACGTGGGGACCGCGAACACGCTGTCCGACAAGAGCGACCGCATCCGGATCCTGGGCAACACGATCGGCCCCGGTGTCGGCGGTGAGAACGTCGACATCAAGGAGGGAACAACGGGCGCGCAGATCGTCGGCAACACCTTCGACGGCAGCGGGCTGACCGGCGCCAACTACGACGACTCCTGGGTCGACGTGAAGGGCGACAACGTCCTCGTCCAGGACAACACCGGCAAGAACACCGGCAACGACGGCTATCAGACCCACACCCAGCAGTCCGGCTGGGGCTGCGGCACGGTCTTCAGGAACAACAAGTCAACTTTGACCGGCGCGACGGGCGCGACACAGCTGGCGATCAACGTCACCAGCCACAGCTCAGGCTGCACAACGACGGTCTACAGCAGCAACACGGTGACAGGCGGCAAGGGCTTGACCAACATCACGGTCACTCCCTGAGGACGCGGGGAACTGCGCGACGAGCCCTCGACGGGCCGCCCTCGAAGCAGGGCCGGCAGCCCCACGAACGTCTGAGGGCCCGCACCTCGAAAGGTACGGGCCCTCAAAGCTAGAGGTTGACCCTCAGCTCAGTGACCGAGCTCAGCTCTGCCCACCGGCCAGCTTCTCGCGGAGAGCGGCCAGCGCCTCGTCCGAGGCCAGGGCACCGGAGGTGTCCGCACCCTCGGAGGAGTACGAACCGCCACCCGACGCGGCCGGAGCGGCAGCCTCGCCACCCTCGGCGGCAGCGGCAGCGTCGGCCTCGCGGGACTTGATGACCTGCTGCTGGTGCTGCTCGAAGCGGGTCTGCGCCTCGGCGTACTGGCGCTCCCACTCCTCGCGCTGCTTCTCGTAGCCCTCGAGCCAGTCGTTGGTCTCGGGGTCGAAGCCCTCGGGGTAGATGTAGTTGCCCTGGTCGTCGTAGGACGCGGCCATGCCGTACAGGGTCGGGTCGAACTCGACCGAGGCCGGGTCGGCACCGAAGGACTCGTTGGCCTGCTTCAGCGAGAGGCTGATGCGACGACGCTCGAGGTCGATGTCGATGACCTTGACGAAGATCTCGTCGTTGACCTGGACGACCTGCTCCGGGATCTCCACGTGGCGCTCGGCCAGCTCGGAGATGTGGACCAGACCCTCGATGCCCTCGTCCACGCGGACGAACGCACCGAACGGAACCAGCTTGGTGACCTTACCCGGGACGACCTGACCGATCTGGTGGGTCCGGGCGAACTGCTGCCACGGGTCTTCCTGGGTCGCCTTCAGCGACAGGGAGACGCGCTCGCGGTCCATGTCGACGTCGAGGACCTCGACGGTGACTTCCTGGCCGACCTCGACAACCTCGGACGGGTGGTCGATGTGCTTCCAGGACAGCTCGGAGACGTGGACCAGACCGTCGACGCCACCCAGGTCCACGAAGGCACCGAAGTTGACGATCGAGGAGACCACACCGGAGCGGACCTGACCCTTCTGGAGGGTCGTGAGGAACGTCTGGCGGACCTCGGACTGGGTCTGCTCCAGCCAGGCACGGCGGGACAGGACCACGTTGTTGCGGTTCTTGTCCAGCTCGATGATCTTGGCCTCGAGCTCCTTGCCGACGTACGGCTGGAGGTCGCGGACGCGGCGCATCTCGACCAGGGAGGCCGGGAGGAAGCCACGGAGGCCGATGTCGAGGATGAGACCACCCTTGACGACCTCGATGACGGTACCGGTGACGATGCCGTCCTCTTCCTTGATCTTCTCGATGGTGCCCCAGGCACGCTCGTACTGGGCGCGCTTCTTCGAGAGGATCAGGCGGCCTTCCTTGTCCTCCTTCTGGAGAACAAGGGCTTCGATCTCGTCGCCGACCTTGACGACCTCGTTCGGGTCGACGTCGTGCTTGATCGAGAGCTCGCGGCTCGGGATGACACCTTCGGTCTTGTAACCGATATCGAGCAGGACCTCGTCCCGGTCGACCTTCACGATGACGCCGTCGACGATGTCGCCGTCGTTGAAGTACTTGATCGTCTCGTCGATCGCGGCGAGGAAGGCTTCCTCGTTACCGATGTCGTTGACCGCAACCTGCGGGGTGGTGGCGGTGGTCTCGGTGCTGCTCGTCATGTGGGAAAGGGCTCCGGTTACGGACAGAAAGTCGTAGGTACTGCTACGCCGGGAGCCCGTATCGCTCTGATGAAGCCGGACAGCCAAGGAAGCGCCCCACCAGTAACTGGTGATGGCGCCTCGACAACCGAGGGGACATACAACAGATGCGAGCGCAGCCTGCTACGTCTGAGGTGCGCAGGCCCGCAGCGCAACTTGTAGCATACGGGGGCAGCCGGACATGGTCAATGCGCGAAGGCGCACACCCGGGGCGGATCGCCGCATACCCGGCACAAGATTCGTCCCGGGAGGCCACGCAGGGCTGCGGAACCCCTTCCGCGACACGCGCGCGTCCGGCGGGTTGGACGGAAGAGTACGACGAGGGAGCCGATCATCCAAGAGTCCGAAGCGCTCGACCCTGAGGGGTTCGAGCCGGAAGCCACCCGCCGTGACGCCTCGGTCGCGGAAAGCTCCCGCGCCAACCGTGGCTGGTGGGACCGAAACGCGGACGAGTACCAGGTCGAGCACGGCACGTTCCTCGGCGACGACCGCTTCGTGTGGGGCCCGGAGGGCCTGGACGAGGTGGAGGCCGAGCTGCTCGGCCCGCCGGAGGACCTGAAGGGCAAGGAGGTCCTGGAGATCGGCGCGGGCGCGGCGCAGTGCTCGCGCTGGCTGGCCGCCCAGGGCGCCCACCCGGTGGCGCTGGACCTCTCGCACCGCCAGCTCCAGCACGCCCTGCGCATCGGCGGATCGTTTCCCCTGGTCTGTGCGGACGCCGGCGCGCTGCCCTTCGCGGACGCCTCTTTCGACCTGGTGTGCTCCGCGTACGGGGCACTGCCGTTCGTCGCCGATCCGCGGCTGGTGCTGCGCGAGGTGCGCCGGGTGCTGCGGCCGGGCGGCCGGTTCGTCTTCTCGGTGACCCATCCGATCCGCTGGGCGTTCCCGGACGAGCCCGGCCCCGAGGGTCTGTCGGTGGCCTCGTCCTACTTCGACCGCACGCCCTACGTGGAGCAGGACGACGAGGGCCACGCGGTGTACGTCGAGCACCACAGGACGCTCGGCGACCGCGTCCGGGACATCGCGGCCTCGGGCTTCCGGCTGGTGGACCTGGTGGAGCCGGAGTGGCCGGCCTGGAACACCTCGGAGTGGGGCGGCTGGTCTCCGCTGCGCGGGAACCTCATCCCGGGTACGGCGATCTTCGTCTGCGAGCGGGACTGACAAGCCCCTCTCTTCCGCGTACGCCTTTCCAGGCACGTCTTTCTCGGCACACCTTTACTGCGCATACTGCGCACGCGCGCGTGAGGGGTGTTTCCACGTGCGTACGACACTAGGGGCGTGATCCGTTACGACGCCCTGGACGTGCTGCCCGTCCGTGCCGCCCTGCCCGCGCTGAGCGACGCCCTGGAGGGGCACGGCACGGCCGTGCTCGTGGCGCCGCCCGGCACCGGCAAGACGACGCTGGTGCCGCTGGTGCTGGCGGGGCTGGTCGGCGGCGGTCCGGCCCGACGGGTCGTGGTCGCCGAGCCGCGGCGGATCGCGGCGCGGGCGGCGGCCCGGCGGATGGCGTGGCTGCTGGGCGAGAAGCCCGGCGAGAGCGTCGGGCTCACGGTGCGCGGCGAGCGGGTCGTGGGGCGGCACACGCGCGTGGAGGTCGTGACGACCGGTGTGCTGTTGCAGCGGCTGCAGCGCGATCAGGAGCTGGCGGGCGTCGACGTGGTGGTGCTCGACGAGTGTCACGAGCGGCATCTGGACGCCGACACGGCGGCCGCGTTCCTGTGGGACGTGCGGCAGACGCTGCGGCCTGACCTGCGGCTGGTGGCCGCGTCGGCGACCACGGACGCGCAGGGCTGGGCGCGGCTGCTCGGCGACGCTCCGGTGGTCGAGGCCGAGGGCGTCTCGCATCCCGTGGACGTGGTGTGGGCGCCGCCCGCGCGTCCGGTACGGCCGCCGCACGGCATGTGGGTCGATCCGGCGCTGCTGGGGCATGTGGCGTCGGTGGTGCGGCGGGCGCTGGCCGAGCGGGAGGGGGACGTGCTGTGTTTCCTGCCCGGTGTGGGCGAGATCGCGCGCGTGGCCGGGCAACTGGGCGAGCCTCGCGGGGTCGAGGTGCTGCAGGTGCACGGGCGGGCGCCGGCCGCCGTGCAGGACGCGGTGCTGGCGCCCGGGCAGCGGCGCCGGGTGGTGCTGGCGACCTCCGTGGCGGAGTCGTCTCTGACGGTGCCCGGGGTGCGCGTGGTGGTCGACTCGGGGCTGGCGCGGGAGCCGCGTGTGGACCACGCGCGCGGGTTGAGCGGGCTGGCGACGGTACGGGCGTCACGGGCGGCCGGGCGGCAGCGTGCGGGGCGGGCCGGGCGTGAGACGGCGGGGGTGGTGTACCGGTGCTGGGCGGAGACCGAGGACGTCCGCCTGCCGGCTTTTCCGGCGCCGGAGATCAAGGTGGCCGACCTGACCGCGTTCGCCCTTCAGACGGCCTGCTGGGGCGATCCGGACGCCTCCGGGCTGGCGTTGCTGGACCGGCCGCCGGGCGGGGCGATGGCGGCCGCGCGCTCCGCGCTGACCGCGGTGGGGGCGGTGGACTCGGCCGGGCGGGCCACGGAGTTCGGTGTGCGGCTGGGGCGGCTGGGGGTGCACCCTCGGCTGGGGCGGGCCTTGCTGGACACGTCCGGTGGGGGCGCCTCGGTGGTCGCCCTGCTTTCCGAAGAGGTGCCGCGGGACTACGGAGATGATCTTGCCGCTGCTTTGCGGCGTGCCCGGCATGGAGGTGATGCCTACGCGGCGCGGTGGGCTGCGGAGGTACGGCGGCTGCGGGCCGTCTCGGGGGAGTTCTCCCACCCGCCCGCCGATGACCGTCGGTCACAGGTGACCGTCCAAGCCGAGCCAGGCACCGGTGACGACCGGCTCGTCGGCGTCGTCGCCGCTCTCGCCTTTCCCGAGCGTGTCGCCAAGCTCGACGGCGGGTCGTACCTCATGGTGTCCGGGACCCGCGCCGAGCTGCCCGAGGGGTCGGCCCTGCGCGGAGCGTCCTGGATCGTCGTCGCCGTTGCCGATCGGCCCGGCGGGAAGGGGCACGCGCGCGTGCGGCTCGGAGCGGCCGTGCACGAGGACGTGGCGCGGGCCGCCGCCGGGGCGCTCCTCGAGGAGCGGGACGAGGTGCACTGGGCCGACGGGGATGTCGTGGCCCGGCGTGTCGAACGGCTGGGGGCCATCGAGCTTGCCGTACGGCCCCTGAAGGACGTCGGTCCCGGTCTCGTACGCGGCGCCCTCCTCGAAGGGCTCAGGCAGGAGGGGTTCGGGCTGCTGCGCTGGTCCCCGGAGGCGGAGGTGCTGCGGCAGCGGCTGGCGTTCCTGCACATCCGCCTCGGGGCGCCGTGGCCGGACGTGTCCGGCGAGGCGCTGCACGTGCGCGTGGACGAGTGGCTGGAACCGGAGCTGGGCCGGGCCCGGCGGCGGGCCGATCTGGGGCGGATCGACGCCGGGCAGGCGCTCGCACGGCTGCTGCCCTGGGCGAGCGGTGAGGCCGCCCGGCTGGACGAGCTGGCGCCCGAACGGATCACCGTACCGAGTGGGTCCAGAATCCGGATCGACTACGGGGATCCGGAGCGGCCCGTCCTCGCGGTGAAGTTGCAGGAGCTGTTCGGGTTGCAGGAGACGCCCACCGTGGCGGGGCTGGCGCTGCTCGTCCATCTCCTCTCCCCCGCCGGACGGCCCGCCGCGGTCACGGCCGACCTCGCCTCCTTCTGGAAGGACGGCTACAAGGGCGTGCGCGCGGAGCTGCGCGGGCGCTATCCGAAGCATCCGTGGCCCGAGGACCCGGCGACCGCCGAGCCCACCCGGCACACCAACGCGCGGCTCAGGCGCTGACCGGTTCGGGTTCCGCCGCCTGTGTGGGTGCCGGGTCCTCGGGGCGGCGGCCGTGTGCCTCCAGGTAGAGGGAGAGCGCGAGGAGCAGGACGCCGAGGGCCAGGAAGCCCCAGGGCAGGTAGGAGGTCATCAGCAGGACCAGGGTGCGGTTGTGCTTGACCAGGGCGACGGTGTGCTCGATGTAGTCCTCGCGCATCTTCACGTCCCCGGCGAACGCCGTCACCTTGGCGCGGCCGCCGAGCAGGGTGCCGCCGCGCAGTTCCTCCCTGTGGAGCTCCTCGCCGTAGACGGGCGCTCCGGTGACCGGTTCGACCCAGAACTTCCGGACCGTGCTGTACCAGCGGGTGGTGCCGGTCTTCGCCACCGACTCGGGGGTGATGCCTTTGACCGGCATGGTCTTGGGCATGCCGACCTTGGTCCAGGGGATGGTCTGTTCGAAGTAGTAGACCTTCAGACCGCGGAAGGTCTGGGTGCCCTTGTAGTGGATGGGGTTGGTGGCGCGGGTCTGCGCGTCGAAGTACTCGTAGTCGCGCTTCTGGGTCAGGAAGGGCCACTTGAACTCGATGCCGTCCCGCTTGACCGGGTCGCCGTCGACCGACTCGCCGGTGGCGTGGACGGGGTCCTGGCTGTGGGCGTCGAAGATGTAGCGCTCCGGGATCCGGGAGATCATCTTGCCGTCGGGGCCCTGGAGGTAGGACAGTCCGTCCCAGACGACGACGGGCCGTCCCGCGCTCTTCTCGATCTTCTCGGCGGCTTCCACGTTGCCCTTGAGGGTCTGCACGATGGTCACCTCGGAGACCTTCTTCGCGCTCATGGTGCCGTAGTCGAGGAGGGTGGCGCCCTTGGCCTCCAGGACCATGTCCTGGTACTGGTTCGCGGGGATCCTGGCCAGGCGCGGGAAGGCGTACCAGCGCAGCAGCGGGGACAGCGCCGCGAAGAACACGGCGCAGGCGAGCAGGACCAGGCTTGCCTTGCGGCGCATTCCGGCCTCCCTCCCGGACGGGCGCTGCTACGGGTGCGCGGGCACCGTCGTCAGCAGCGGCTTGGGGGACGTCCGGCCCGTCGGCGTACCCATGGCGCTGATCGCCAGGACCAGGGCGAGCGCGAGGGCGAGACCGGACGCGGCGGCGATCAGGGCACGCATGCGGACCTCCCGTCGGACGGTTCCTGATGGATCGTCAGGTGCGGCAGGCACCGTAGCAACGGGCGGCCGAGATGAGAACACATTGCGCACACGGACGAGGGCGCCCCCTCCGTGACGGAGGGGGCGCCCTGCGGTCCTGCGTGTCGTCCGTGCCGTCAGGAGGTCGCGGACGGGGACGGGCTCGGCGAGGGGCTCGCCGGGGCGTCGGCCGCGGCGACCGTCAGTTCGACGGTGAGGGTCGCCCCGCCGGTGGTGGTGATGCGGAGCAGGAAGGTGCCGGTGGTGTCGTCCGCGTACAGCTTCGGCAGCGTGAGCAGACCCTTGTCGTCGGTCTGCAGGTTGGCGAGGGTGCGCAGGGGCTTGCCGTCGGCGTCCTTGAAGTAGGGGCCCTTGTCGTTCCCGGTGGGGTCGTCGGCTGACTTGATCAGGGTGGCGGTGGCCGCGACCTGGTCGGCGACAGCACCCTTGTACGTCGCCTTCACCTGGACCTGGTCGGCGAACTCGCCGCCCGGGGTGCAGGTCAACGGGGTGTCAGTGGTGCGGGCGAGGGCGTCGGCGGCGCGCGCGGTGACGGTGGCCGTGTAGCCGACGACCTTGACCTTGTGGCCGACGACTGCGGTGGTGATCTTGAAGTCGCCGGTCTTCTCGCCCGCCTTGAGCACGGGTGCGAGCGCCACGCCCTTGGCGTCGGTGGCAATGGTGGCCACGGTCTCGCCGCCGGCGAAGGTGGCGTCGGTGTCGCCGGTGATGGTGAACCGGATCCTGACCTTGGCGACGGCCGCCCCGGCCTTGGTCTCGGCGCGGGTGCCGATCCGCTGCCCGAACACGTCGCCGGCCGTCGCGGTGAGCTTCGCCGTGCCCGTGTCCTCCAGGTGGTCCACGGTGTCGGAGGGCGTCTGCGGAACCGGCGGCTTCGGCGGCGTCGGCGGCTTGGGCGGCTTCGGGTCGGGGGTCTCCTTGCCGCCGCCGGGCTTGTCCGGCTTCGGCCTGGTCTTCGGCGGGTCGGAAGGCTTCGCCCTGCCGTCGTCGCTGCGGCGGGAGGGCACGGTGCCGGTGCCGTCGGGCACGGAGTGGGTGCCCTTGCGGTAGTACTCCAGCCAGTTCAGGACCAGGTTCAGGTAGTCCTGCGAGTTGTTGTAGCTGAGGATCGCGCGGTGCAGGTCGGACTCGTGGGACAGGTCCCAGCCGTAGCGGCACAGGTAGTGGCCGGCGGCGAGCGCGGCGTCGTAGACGTTGTTGGGGTCCGCCTTGCCGTCGCCGTTGCCGTCGCGGCCCGCCCAGGCCCAGGTGGACGGGATGAACTGCATCGGGCCGACGGCGGCATCGTAGGTGCTGTTGCCGTCGTACGCGCCGTTGTCGGTGTCCTTGATGAGCGCGAAGCCGTTGCCGTCGAGCTGCGGACCGAGGATCCGGCCCAGGGTCGTGCCGTTGGCGTCGACGCGGCCGCCGCGGGCCTGGCCCGACTCGACCTTGCCGATGGCGGCCAGGAGTTGCCAGGGCAGGTTGCAGCCGGCCTTGGAGCCGCGCAGCTCGGCCTCGGCCTTCTTGTAGGCGTCGAGGACCGTCGCGGGGATGCCGGCCTCGGCCTCGCCCCGGGAGACGGGCGTGCCGATGGTGGGCGACGGGCTGGGGTTGGGGCTGTTGAGCGGCGGCAGATCCGTGTAGTACGGCGAGTTGCCGGTGGCGTTGCCGTCAGCGGTCGCGTCGGGTACGGAGGTGCTGGCGCCGGCCGCGGCCTGTCTGCCGTGGTCCTCGCTGCCGGCCGCTCCCGGACCCTGGGACGCGGACAGAGCCGCGACCGCTGCGGCGGCCACCGCGGTGGTCGCCGCTCCCTTGCGCATCCGCCTGCCGATGTGCGCCGCCATAGAGTGAACCCCTCCCGTGAACGCCCGTGCGTCCGTCTCCGTCTGTGTGCCTCGCTCTGGTGTGACGGTTGACCCGGTGCTGTGGTTGCCCCTGTTCCACCATTCCACCCGTGGGACATGCATTCGATCACGTCTGGCACGGCGACCCAGGTGACCCTACGACAACCTGCCTGGCGCGGGCACCCGTTCGCGCCCGGTTTTCACCGATTGGCCAACTATCGTTGGCACGTACGGCCCCGGCCGACCCTCACGCATACTGGACGGACATGATCACCGGTTCGGGTACGACGGCCGACGACTGCTCCAGGGGGCCCTGTTGCCGTTCACGCTCAGCCATGCGGCAGCCGTACTGCCCGCCGTCCGCCGGGACGGCAGCGGCCGGGGCCGGCTGGTGCCCTCGGTGCTCGTCGCGGGCTCCTTCGCGCCCGACTTGACCTATTACGCCGCGAGCGTCCTGCCGGGCGGGATGGAGTTCGGTACGGTCACCCACTCCCTGCCCGGTGTGGTCGGCGTGGACGTGCTCATCTCCTGGGCGCAGGTGGGTTTGTGGCTGCTCGTCCGGGAACCGCTGGTGGCGCTGCTGCCCCGGGGTCGGCAGGGCCGGCCGGCCGCTCTGTTGCGCTGCGGTGCGCCACGCGCGCGCGTGCGGGTCGTCTCCGTGCTGTGGTGGTACGTCTCCGCGGTGCTCGGCGCGCTGACGCATGTCGTGTGGGACGCGTTCACGCATCACGACCGGTGGGGGTCGCGGCTGATTCCGGCCCTCGGCCGGGAGGTTGAGGGCATGCCGCTCTACACATGGCTGCAGTACGGCACGTCCGCGGTGGCCGCCGTGGTGATCGCCGTGTTCCTGGCCCGCGCGCTGCGGCGGGCGCCGGCCGGCGAGCCGGCGGGGGTGCCCGCGCTGTCCGCACGGGACCGGTGGTGGGCCGGTGCCGTGCTCGGCGGCTGCGCCCTGGTGGCGGCGGTGCAGCGGGCGACGCGGTGGTGGGCCTACTGGGGTACGAACGCGAATCCCTGGGACCTGGTGCCCACGCTGTGCTTCGGTGTGGGCGCCGGGCTGGTCCTCGGGGTGCTGGTGTACGCGGCCGGGGTCAGGGTGTGGCGCCCGGCCGGGGTTCCGGGCGGTCCCGGTGGGGTGGTCGGTGCGGGGCGGGACCGTACGGCCGCTCGGCGAGGGTGACCTCGAAGACGGTGAGGGTGCGCCGGGGCCGTGTCCTCGGGATCAGGGTGAGCAGCAGCGCGAGGTAGCCGCGGGCGAGGTCCGGCCAGGCGCGCCAGTCGGGGGCACGGCGGGTACGGGCGGCCAGCCGGCGCCGGAGGTCCGCCACGGTCCTGCGTACGGTCGTGGCCAGGTCGGCGGGGATGCGGGCGGTGCTTGCGTCGGCCGCGAAGGGCGGGACCGGCGAGGCGGGCGTGGCCTGGGCCGAGGCGGTGTCCGCCCGGGCCGGGATGCCGTCGCGCGCCTCGGGCGTCCGGCGGTGTTGCATGCGTATACCCATGCTCGCAGTGTTGCGGCTGCAAGGCTCGGGCGGCGTTTTGGCGGGGGCCACGTGAGTGAAAGGCCCTCCGGGGGTTCAGCCGCATCCGGGAGGAGATTCGCATGCAAGGGCGATTCGTAGGAAGGGAAGCGAGAGGGCGTTGCCGGGTTCCCGGTCATCGTCTACGCCGACGACTGGGAGACGTACCGGACCACCCGGGGCGTCTACTTCGACCTGATGGCCG